>NZ_AVOF01000862.1:0-14350 GCF_000465935.2 Pseudomonas sp. EGD-AK9 | reverse complement strand
CGGACGCCCCGCCGCTGCTGTTCGTCGCCGGCGATCCGGGCATTCTCGAACGACCGCAACTGGCCATGGTCGGCAGCCGGCGGGCGTCGAAGCCAGGCCTGGATACCGCCCATGCCTTCGCCCGCAGCCTGGCCGGCGGCGGTTTCGTCATCACCAGCGGCCTGGCCCTGGGTATCGACGGCGCCGCGCACCAGGGCGCGCTGGATGCGGGCGGCGCGACGGTGGCGGTACTCGGCACCGGTCTGCAGTGTCTGTACCCGGCGCGGCATCAGCGCCTGGCGGCGCAGATCGCAGAGCAGGGCGGCGCGCTGGTCTCCGAGCTGCCGCCGGACTGCCCGCCGCAGGCGAGCAACTTCCCGCGGCGCAACCGCATCATCAGCGGTCTGTCGCTGGGTGTGCTGGTGGTCGAGGCCAGCCCGTCCAGCGGTTCGCTGATCACCGCGCGCCTGGCCGCCGAACAGGGGCGTGAGGTCTATGCCATTCCCGGTTCCATCCACCATCCCGGGGCGCGCGGCTGTCATCAGTTGATCCGCGACGGCGCGACGCTGGTGGAAAGCATTGAGCATATTCTCGAGGCCCTGCGCGGTTGGCAGGCGCCCGGGCCGAGCCCTGCTCCAGAGGGGGCCGTGCATCCCCTGCTGGAGTTGCTGCATGCCGCGCCGCAGAGCAGCGAGGCGCTGGTGCAGGCCAGTGGCTGGGCGCTGAGCGAGGTGCTGGCGGCGCTGACCGAACTGGAGCTGGATGGACGGGTGTGCAGCGAGGCGGGACGCTGGCTGGCGCGCAAGCCATAGCCCGGATGCATCCGGGCTACAGTCGCATGGCCGACTTGGATAGACTGCCGGCCATTGATTCAGCGGGAGACAGTCGATGGCCGGCAACTGGCAAGTGCAGCAAGCGGCGCGCGTGGTGCGCGAGGGTGGTGTGATCGCCTATCCCACCGAGGCGGTCTGGGGCCTGGGCTGCGATCCGTGGAACGAAGAGGCGGTGGATCGCCTGCTGGCGCTCAAGGAACGGCCGATGCACAAGGGCCTGATCCTGGTGGCCGAGGATATCGAGCAGTTCGACTTCCTCCTGCAGGACCTGCCGGCGATCTGGCAGGAGCGCCTGGCCGGTAGCTGGCCGGGGCCCAACACCTGGCTGGTGCCGCACCAGGAGCGCCTGCCCGAATGGATCAGCGGCCAGCACGACACCGTCGCCCTGCGCGTCAGCGACCATCCGCTGGTGCGCGCGCTGTGCCGCCATACCGGGCCGCTGGTGTCCACCTCGGCCAACCCGGCCGGGCGCCCGGCGGCGCGCTCGCGTCTGCGCGTCGAGCAGTATTTTCCGCGTCAGCTGGACAAGGTGCTCGGCGGCGCCCTGGGCGGGCGCAAGAATCCCAGCCTGATCCGCGACCTGCGCACGGGCGATGTGATTCGCCCGTCCTGATTGCGTAGCCCGGGTTGCATCCGGGCTAAGGTTTCACGGCAGCAAAATGGTCGAGCCGGTGGTCTGCCGGGCGCTCAGCGCGTCCTGGGCGGCGGCGGCGTCCTTCAGCGCATAGCGGTTGCTGATCTCCACCTGCAGCTGGCCGCTTTCGATCATGGCGAACAGCTCGTCGGCCATGGCCTGCAGGCGCTGCGGCGTATCGGCGTAGCCGGCCAGGGTCGGCCGGGTGACGTACAGCGAGCCCTTCTGCGCCAGGATGCCGAGGTTGACCCCGCTGACCGCGCCAGAGGCATTGCCGAAGCTGACCAGCAGGCCGCGCGGCGCCACGCAGTCCAGGGAGGTTTCCCAGGTGTCCTTGCCGACGCCGTCGTAGACCACCGGGCACTTGGCACCGTCGGTCAGTTCCAGCACGCGCTGCACCACATTCTCGTGGCTGTAGTCGATGGTCGCCCAGGCGCCCTGCTCTTTCGCCCGCGCCGCCTTCTCGGCCGAACTCACAGTGCCGATCAGCCTGACCCCCAACGCCCGCGCCCACTGACAGGCGAAGGAGCCGACGCCGCCGGCCGCGGCATGGAACAGGATGGTCTCGCCGCCCTTGAGCGGGTAGGTCTGACGCAGCAGGTACTGCACGGTCAGGCCCTTGAGCATCACCGCGGCGGCCTGCTCGAAGCCGATGCCGTCCGGCAGCTTGACCAGCTTGTCCGCCGGCAGCACATGCAGCTCGCTGTAGGCGCCGAGCGGGCCGGTGGCGTAGGCCACGCGGTCGCCGACGGCGAAGCCGCTGACCTCGCTGCCCACCGCCTCGACCACCCCGGCGCCCTCGGTGCCCAGGCCGGAGGGCAGCGCCGGCGGCGCATAGAGGCCGCTGCGGAAATAGGTGTCGATGAAATTCAGGCCGATGGCGCGGTTGGCCACCCGCACTTCGCGCGGGCCGGGGGCGGCCGGCTGGTAGTCGCGGTACTCCAGCACCTCGCTGCCGCCGTGCTGGCTGAACTGGATACGCTTGGCCATTTCGGATTCCTTCTCTGATCGAGCCGCCGAGAGGCGGCGAAAGGGTCTATCCAAACGCCCCGATCGACCGCCGTCAACTGCGAAGGCGCGCCCGTGAGTGCTATGCTGCCCGCCGATTTCGATTCGCTCCCGCTCAAGGTGCCGCCGTGACTGACCGTACCGAGGCCGTGAAGGCCTACCTGCTCGACCTGCAAGACCGCATCTGTGCCACCCTCGAGGCCGAAGACGGCCAGGCCCGGTTCGCCGAGGACGCCTGGCAGCGGCCGGCCGGCGGCGGCGGGCGCACGCGGGTGATCGAGAACGGTGCGCTGATCGAGAAGGGCGGGGTCAACTTCTCCCACGTGTTCGGCGACAGCCTGCCGCCCTCGGCCAGCGCCCATCGTCCGGAGCTGGCCGGGCGCGGTTTCCAGGCCCTCGGCGTGTCGCTGGTGATCCACCCGGAAAACCCCCATGTGCCCACCTCCCACGCCAACGTGCGCTTCTTCAGCGCGGAGAAGGAGGGCGAGGAGCCGGTCTGGTGGTTCGGCGGCGGCTTCGACCTGACCCCCTACTACGCCAACGAAGACGACTGCGTGCACTGGCACCAGGTGGCCCATGACGCCTGCGCACCGTTCGGCGCCGAGGTCTACCCCAGGTTCAAGGCCTGGTGCGACCGCTACTTCCACCTCAAGCACCGCGGCGAGCCGCGCGGCATCGGCGGGCTGTTCTTCGACGACCTCAACCAGTGGGACTTCGACACCAGCTTCGCCTTCATGCGCGCCATCGGCGATGCCTACCTGGCGGCCTACCTGCCCATCGTCCAACGCCGCAAGCTGACCCCCTTCGGCGAGCGCGAGCGCGAGTTCCAGGCCTTCCGCCGCGGCCGTTACGTCGAGTTCAACCTGGTGTTCGACCGCGGCACCCTGTTCGGCCTGCAGTCCGGCGGGCGCACCGAGTCGATCCTCATGTCGCTGCCGCCGATGGTACGTTGGGGCTACGACTGGAAGCCCGAGCCGGGTAGCGAAGAAGCGCGCCTGACCGAGTATTTTCTGACCGATCGCGATTGGCTCTCGAAGCTGTCGTGAACGCGTAGCCCGGATGTAATCCGGGGCAATGTACCGACCGCCCCCGGATTTCATCCGGGCTACGGACTGGCGCCTACACAAACAGGATTTCTCATGGACCGCTACTGCGTCTTCGGCAACCCCATCGGCCACAGCAAGTCGCCGCTGATCCACCGCCTGTTCGCCGAGCAGACCGGCCAGCAGCTCAGCTACGAGGCGCTGCTGGCGCCGCTGGACGACTTCGCCGGCTGCGCCCGCGCCTTCTTCGCCGAGGGCCTGGGCGGCAACGTCACCGTGCCGTTCAAGGAAGAGGCCTTCCGCCTCGCCGACCAGCTGAGCGAACGCGCCCGCCGTGCCGGTGCGGTGAACACCCTGAAGAAGCTGGAAGACGGCCGCCTGCTCGGCGACAACACCGACGGCGCCGGGCTGACCCGCGACCTGCAGGACAACGCCGGTTTCAGCCTGACCGGCAAGCGCATCCTCGTGCTCGGTGCCGGCGGCGCCGTGCGTGGCGTGCTCGAGCCCTTCCTGGCGCAGCGCCCGGCGGTGCTGGTGATCGCCAACCGCACGGTGAGCAAGGCCGAGCAGCTGGTGCGCGAGTTCGCCGATCTCGGCCCGCTGGTCGCTGCCGGCTTCGACTGGCTCGACGCGCCGGTGGACCTGATCGTCAACGGCACCTCGGCCAGCCTCGGCGGCGAGCTGCCGCCGATCGCGCCGAGCCTGATCCAGGCGGGGCACACCGTCTGCTACGACATGATGTACGCCAAGGAACCCACCGCCTTCAACCGCTGGGCCTTTGATCAGGGCGCGGCGCGCTGCCTGGACGGCCTGGGCATGCTGGTCGAGCAGGCCGCCGAAGCCTTCGAACTGTGGCGCGGCGTGCGCCCGGACACCGCGCCGGTGCTGGCCGAACTGCGCCGCCAGCTGGCGGGCTGAAGCCCTCGGAGGCCGTGATGAACGACGACGCGCTGCCGCGGATCAAGGGCTACCACGCCCATGTCTACTTCGACGCCGCCAGCCTGGAGCAGGCCCGCGCGCTATGCGAGGAGGCCGCGCGGCGTTTCCCGCTGAAGATGGGCCGGCTGCATGAGCGCCCGGTCGGCCCGCACCCGGACTGGAGCTGCCAGCTGGCCTTTCGCCCCGAGCTGTTCGGCGAACTGCTGCCCTGGCTGCTGCAGCATCGCGGCGGGCTCAACGTGCTGGTGCATCCGATCACCGGCGATGAGCTGCGCGACCACCGCGACTGGGCGCTGTGGCTGGGTCAGTCGCGCCCGCTGGATCTGAGCGTGCTCGACGCCGACCCAGACTGAACCCTTGCCCCGCGGCTTGCGCCGCCGGTTGGCGCATCGGTAGCGCGCTGATCGGGCTTTGCGTTGCTGCATCGGCCAGCGCGTTGGTTGGCGCGTAGGTTGGCGCTGAGCGCAGCGAAGCCCAACAGGGAGCACGCCGAGCTCCGCCCGACTGACCTCCCGCCACCCCGCCAATCCGCCGCTCATACACCCCTGTTGGGCTTCGTCGCAGGCTCCTCAACCCAACCTACGGAGCGCGGTCATTCCTCGAACTGCACCGGGCAGCGTTCGGCGCCTTCCAGCTTGAGGATCTCCTCCACCACCTGCGGCCGCGCCTGGCGCAGCACCAGGCTGCGTTGCAGGGCCTGCAGGCGGCGCGCCTCCTGGTGCAGCATCTCCACCCCGGCGTAGTCGATGAAGTTGATATGCCGGGCGTCGATCACCAGGCGTTGGCCGCGACTGCGTTGCAGCAGCTGCTGGAGGTAGTGGCAGGCGCCGAAGAAGATCGAGCCGTCGATGCGCAGCACCTCGTCGTCGCCGTCGTGCCACAGGCGCACGCGCGGCTGCGAGGTGCGCTTGAGGTAGAAGAACAGCGAGGCCAGTACCCCGGCGTAGATCGCCGTCTGCAGCTCCAGCAGCAGGGTCGCCGCCAGGGTCAGCAGCATCACCGCGAACTCGGCGCGGCTGACCCGGCGCAGCGCGCGAATCGCCGCCAGGTCGACCAGGCCCCAGCAGATCAGCAGGATGCCGGCGGCCATCACCGGCAGCGGGATATGTGCCAGCAGCGCGGCGCCGAACAGGGCGAACAGCGCCACCAGCAGCGCCGAGAACACCCCGGCCAGTGGCGTGCGCGCGCCGGCCTGCAGGTTCAGCGCCGAGCGGGTGAAGGAGCCGGCCGACAGCGAGCCGGCGAACCAGGGCCCGAGCATGTTCGACAGGCCCTGGGCGCGCACCTCCTGGTTGGCGTCGAGGAACTGCTGGGATTTCACCGCCAGGGCGCGGGCGATGGACAGGCTGGTGACCAGGCCGAGCATGCCGCAGGCCACCGCCGCCGGCAGCAGCTGTAGCAGGCTGTTGAGGTCGAACTGCAGCGGCGTGAAGGGCGGCAGGCCGCCCTCGAAGGCGCTGACCAGGGCAATCTCGCCGACCAGCCGCGGCGGCAGCAGCCACACCAGCACGCTGCCGGCGACCAGGCCGAGCAGCAGCGCCGGCGCCTTCGGCCACAGCCGGCGTATGCCCAGGCTGAACAGCAACGTGCCGGCCGCCACGGCCAGGCTCGGCCAGTGCGCGTCGCCTAGGTGCTGGCCGATCTGCAGCAGGCTGGCCAGGGCGGTGGCCTGGCTGGCCACTTCCACGCCGAGCAGGTTGGGCAACTGGCCGATGGCGATCACCAGCGCCGCGCCGAGGGTGAAGCCGAGCACCACCGACTGCGAGACGAAGTTGACCAGCGCGCCGAAGCGCAGCAGGCCGAGCAGCCACTGGAACAGCCCGGCGAGAAAGGTCAGCAGCAGCACCAGGGCGATGAACCGCTCGCTGCCCACCGCGGCCATGGGGCTGACGCTGGTGAACAGGACGATGGAGATGGCCGCCGTCGGCCCGCAGATCAGGTGCCAGGACGAGCCCCACAGGCAGGCGACGATCACCGGCACTATGGCCGCGTACAGGCCGTATTCGGCCGGCAGCCCGGCGATCAGCGCATAGGCCAGCGACTGCGGCAGGGCCAGCACTGCGCCGCTCAGGCCCACCAGCAGATCGTTGCCGAGGGTCTTGCGGCTGATGCCGGGCAGCCAGCGCAGGAAGGGCAGCAGGGTCTGGAGGTCGGGTAGCGGCATCGAGATCAGGCTCGGCAGGGTGGGCAGGCTGGCCCCACCCTACGCAATTGCCCCGGCTATTTCAAAGCCGCGCCTTGACCGCGGCCAGGCCGTCGCCGCCGTCGCGGGTGGTGACGCCGTCCAGCCAGGCGTCGAGCACCTGCGGGTTGGCCTGCAGCCAGTCCTTGATCGCGGCGTCGTTGCTGGCCTGCTTGCTGAGCACCCGATCCATGATGCTGTTCTCCATCTCCTGGGTGAATTTGAGGTTGCTCAGCAGCTTGCCGGCATTGGGGCACTGCTGGGCATAGCCCTTGCGCGCCAGGGTGTTGACCTGGCCGCTGGCGCCGAAATACTTCTCGCCGCCGCGCAGGTAGTTCATGTCGTACTGCACGTTCATCGGGTGCGGCGTCCAGCCGAGGAACACCACGAACTGCTCGCGTTTCACCGCGCGGCCGACCTGCACCAGCATCGCCTGTTCGCTGGACTCCACCAGCGTCCAGTCGCCCAGGCCGAACTCGTCGGCGGCGATCATCTGCCTGATCGACTCGTTGGCCGGCGAGCCGGAGGCGATGCCGTAGAGCTTCCTGTCGAACTTGTCGGCATGCTTGTCCAGATCGGCGAAGGTCTTCACCCCGGCCTCATAGGCGTAGGTCGGCACGGCCAGGGTGTACTCGGTGCCGTCGAGGTTCTGCGCCAGCTGGTCCACTTCGCCGCTGGCGACGAACTTGTCGTAGTTGCTCTGCTGCGCCGGCATCCAGTTGCCGAGAAAGACATCGATCTGGCCCTTCTGCAGCCCGGCGTAGATGATCGGCACCGCCAGGGTCTGGCTCTGCGTCTGATAGCCGAGGCCCTCGAGGAGGAAGCTGGCGATGCCGTTGGTCACGGCGATATCGCTCCAGCCCGGATCGCCCAGCTTGACCTTGGCGCAGCTGGCGTCCTCGGCCCAGGCGCTGCCGGCGCTGCTCAGCAGTCCGGTCAGTAACAGCACGCTGATTCGGTTCATCACGTCTCTCCTTCTTCTGGTTAGGGGCGGCAGTGCTTCAAACCTGGGGATAACGGGCGCGACGCTCCAGATCGTCGAGGTCGATATGGTTGCGCATGTACTGCTGGCTGGCGTCGACCCAGGGCTGGTGGTCCCAGCTGGTCAGCTTGCCCTGGCTCAGCGCCTCGGCCACCAGGCGCCGGCGGCGCTGGCTGGCCAGGGTGGCGGCGTGGATCGCCGGGATATCCCAGCGCGCCCGCGCCTCGGCGAGGAACTCGGCCAGCACGCCCTGGTGATCCGCCGAGTCGGCCAGGTTTTCGCGTTCCTGCGGATCGCGGGCCAGGTCGAACAGCAGCAGCGGATCCTGCTCCGAGTAGACGAATTTCCACGGCCCGCGACGGATCATCATCAACGGGCTGGTGGTGCCTTCGGCCATGTATTCGCCGAGCACCTCGTCGTGACCGCCCTCGCCCCGCAGGTGGGGCAGCAGCGAGCGGCCGTCCAGCGCCAGGCCGGCGTCCACTTGGCCGCCGGCCAGCTCCACCAGGGTCGGCAGCAGGTCGAGGGTGGAAACCGACTGGCTGATCCGGCGCGCGGCGAAGCGTTGCGGCGCATGCACCAGCAGCGGCACGCGGGCGGCCATCTCGAACCAGTGCATCTTGTACCAGAGGCCGCGCTCGCCGAGCATGTCGCCGTGGTCGCCGGAGAACACCACGATGGTGTCCTCGGCCAAGCCGCATTCTTCCAGGGTCTTCAGCAGCTTGCCGATGTTGTCGTCGATATAGCTGCAGGCGCCGAAGTAGGCGCGGCGCGCGTCGCGGATCTTGTCCGCCGGCAGCGGCTGGTCCCACAGGTCGATGACCTTGAGCAGACGCTGCGAGTGCGGGTCCTGCTCGGCCTGCTCGAGGTGCTGGCGCGGCAGGGGAATGTCCACGCCTTCGTAGCGCTCCCAGTATTCGCGCGGGATGGTATAGGGGTCGTGCGGGTGGGTCATCGACACGGTCAGGCAGAACGGCTGCTGCGGCGTCAGGCGCACGTGGTCGTAGAGGTACTGGCGAGCCTTGAACACCACCTCCTCGTCGAAATCCAGCTGGTTGCTGCGCACGCAGGGGCCGGCCTGCAGCACCGAGGACATGTTGTGGTACCAGCTGGCGCGCACCTCCGGTTCGTCCCAGTTCACCGCCCAGCCGTAGTCGGCCGGGTAGATGTCGCTGGTCAGGCGTTCCTCGTAGCCGTGCAGCTGGTCGGGGCCGCAGAAGTGCATCTTGCCCGACAGCGCGGTGCGGTAGCCGAGGCGGCGCAGGTAGTGGGCGTAGGTCGGCACGTCGGCGGGAAAGTCGGCGGCGTTGTCGTAGGCGCCGATCCGCGACGGCAGCCGGCCGCTGACCAGGCTGAAGCGCGACGGCGCGCACAGCGGGCTGTTGCAGTAGGCCGAGTCGAATACCACGGCGCGTTCGGCCAGCTTCATCAGGTGGGGCATCTGCACCGGCGAGGCGGCATCGTGCAGCGGCAGGATCGGCGCGGCCATCTGGTCGGCCATGATGAAGAGGATATTGGGGCGGCTCATGGCGGCGGCTATTCCATACTGTGGGTTTATGCGACAGTGCGGGCTTCATGATTCCGCTAGAACGGCGACGGGGTAAACCCGCCTCAAAGACATGACTCGGATAACTTCAGCTTATGCATAAAGCACTCGACGGCGTGGCCCTGGAGGCGCTGCGGGTGTTCGAGTCGGCGGCGCGCCAGCTCAGCTTCACCGCCGCCGCCAGCGAGCTGGGCAGCAGCCAGCCGGCCATCAGCCAGCAGATCAAGCGCCTCGAGCAGCAGTTGGCCACGCGCCTGTTCGACCGGGTCTACCGCGGCATCGTCCTCACCGAGGCCGGCGAGCTGCTGCTCGGCCACGTGCAGGAGGGGCTGGCCAGCCTCGACGCGGGCCTCGCCGCGGTCACCGCGCGGCAGCAGCACGAGGTGCTGCAGGTGGCCACCGACTTCGCCTTCGCCGCCTACTGGCTGATGCCGCGGCTGCAGCGCTTCAACCGCCTGTACCCGGAGGTGGACGTCAGCCTGATCACCAGCGAGCGCGACCCGGCCAGCGTGCCCAGCGATATCGACGTGGCCATCCGCTTCGGCGACGGCCGCTTCAAGCACGGTGAGGCGCACCTGCTGTTTCGCGAGGAGGTGTTCCCGGTGTGCAGCCCGCGCCTGCTTGGCGCGCGCCAGCCGCCGCTGTCGGCGTCGGTGCTGGCCGAGTTGCCGCTGCTGCACCTGCGCCCCGAGCACCGCTCGCGCTGGTTCGACTGGGACGGGCTGTTCCGCGCCCTGGGCATAGCCGCCGTGCCGACCCCCGGGGCGCTGCGCTTCGACAACTACACATTGCTGATCCAGGCTGCCATCGCCGGCCAGGGCGTGGCCATCGGCTGGCGCCACCTGGTCGACGAGCTGCTGACCCAGGGCCTGCTCTGTCGCCTGGGCGAGGCCGAGGCGCAGTCGGCGCTGGGCTACTACCTGGTGCTGCCCGAGCGCAAACGCCGTCAGCGCCTGACCGCGCGTTTCGTCGACTGGCTGCAGGCCGAGCTGGAGTTGCCGGCACAAAGCCTCTGAGCGAGCCATACTGCAAGAGCGTGCGGCGAGTCCCTATACTGGGCGCCGCCCGAGGGTTCGTCCTCAGGCCCCTCTACTCAACCGGTGAAGTGAACCGTGAAACTCCGTCATTCGATTTTGGCCCTGCTGCTGTGCGGCGGCCTTGCAGTTTCGAACCTTGAGGCCGCCCCGGCCAAGCCCCAGCAGGAACTGGCCGCCGGCAGCGCGCTGCTGGTCGACCTGAAGACCGGCCAGGAACTCTATGCCAGCAACCCCGACCTGCGTCTGCCGGTGGCTTCGGTGACCAAGCTGATGACCGCCATGGTGGTGCTCGACGCCAAGCTGCCGCTGGATCAGGTGTTGCCCATCACCATCCGCGACACCAAGGAAATGCAGGGCGTCTACTCGCGGGTGCGCATCGGCAGCGAGGTCAGCCGCCGCGACATGCTGCACCTGGCCCTGATGTCCTCGGAAAACCGTGCCGCCGCCAGCCTCGCCCACCACTATCCGGGCGGCCACGCGGCCTTCGTCGCGGCGATGAACGCCAAGGCCAAGGCGCTGGGCATGCACAGCAGCCGCT
Source organism: Pseudomonas sp. EGD-AK9 (assembly GCF_000465935.2). Taxonomy (NCBI): domain Bacteria; kingdom Pseudomonadati; phylum Pseudomonadota; class Gammaproteobacteria; order Pseudomonadales; family Pseudomonadaceae; genus Pseudomonas; species Pseudomonas sp. EGD-AK9. Next base: position 3,629 of record NZ_AVOF01000862.1, on the reverse strand, counting down.
TCGTCGAACCCACCGGCATGTCCGAGCACAACGTCGCCACCGCCCGCGACCTGGCGCTGATGCTCAAGGCGGCGCAGCAGTACCCGCTGATCGGCCAGTTCAGCACCGACTCCGAGGCCACCGTGAGCTTCCGCAAGCCCGCCTACAGCCTGGGCTTTCGCAACACCAACGCGCTGGTGCGCAAGGCCGACTGGGACATCGACCTGAGCAAGACCGGCTTCACCAACGCCGCCGGCCGCTGCCTGGTGATGCTCACCTCGATCAACCATCGCCCGGTGGCCTTCGTCGTGCTCGGCGCCTTCGGCAAGTACACCCATATGGCCGACGCCAACCGCCTCAAGCGCTGGATGGAAACCGGCAAGGTCACCCCGGTGCCGGCCGCGGCGCTGAGCTACAAGCGGCAGAAGCTGGCGGAGTGGAACCTGCAGGCCGGGCAGTGAAGGAAGGGCGACTCGATGAGTCGCCCTTTTTCGTTGACCTCTGGATAGGTCGATCCGGCGTCCCTTACCTGTAGCTGGCGCCGCGCGCCGGGTAGGTTGCGCCGCGCACCCCGGCCATTCATCACCGGCGGCAGCTAGCCGTGGCTGCCCAGCCGCTCGCTGAGGAAATCCAGGAAGCAGGTGATGCGCGAGGCCAGCGCGGTGTTGCGGTAGTACACCGCATTGATCGGCTGGCGCACCTCGACCCGCTGCTCGGCCAGCACCTCGACCAGATCGCCCCTGGCCCGATCGGCGTCGGTCATAAAGTCCGACAGGCACACCAGGCCCTCGCCGGCCAGCGCCAGTTCGCGCAGCGTGTCGCCGCTGGAGGCGCGGATGCTCGGGGTGATGCGCCAGCGCTCGCCCTGGGCGTGGCGCAGCGGCCAGTCGTTGAGCCCGTCCGGCTCGGTGAAGCCGATCAGGCTGTGCCCGCTCAGCGCCTCGACGCTGTCCGGCGTGCCGTGGCGCGCGAGATACCCGGGGCTGGCCAGCACCCGTCGCCAGCTATGGCACAGCGGCCGGGCGTGCAGGCTGGAATCGGGCAGCGCACCGATGCGGATGGCCAGGTCGGTGCGCCGCTCCAGCAGGTCGATGATGCGGTCGTCGCTGTGCAGTTCCAGCTCGATCTGCGGGTAGCGCGCGCGAAACTCGCCGATCAGCGGGACTATCACGTGCAGCATAAAGGGCGAGGCGGTGTTGACCCGCAGCCGTCCGGCCGGCGCCTGGCGGCGCAGCGCCATCTGCTCCTCGGCGTCTTCGACGCTGGCGAGGATGCGCCGCGCCTGGGCGAGGAACAGCTCGCCCTCCTCGGTCAGCTCCAGGCGCCGGGTGGTGCGGCGCAGCAGGGTGACGGCGAGCTTTTCCTCCAGGCGGCTCAGCGCGCGGCTCACCCCGGAGGCGGTCTGTTCCAGCTGCGCGGCGGCGGCGCTGATCGAACCGCTGTCGACCACGCGGACGAAGGCGAGCATTTCTTCCAGGCTGGTTTTCATTGTTGATCTTCAGGCAAAGGTCTTTGCTGGGTTATCGGCTTTTTCCGCATGAGTCTGGCTCGGATACTGCGCGCCATCAACCTCATTGCGGAGCCATTCCATGCCCATTGCCCTGCTCGCGCTGGCCCTCAGCGCCTTCGCCATCGGCACGACCGAGTTCGTCATCGTCGGCCTGTTACCTACCATCGCCGCCGATCTGGGGGTCGATCTGCCCTCGGCCGGCCTGCTGGTCAGCCTCTACGCCCTCGGCGTGGCGGTCGGCGCGCCGCTGCTTACCGCGCTGACCGGCAAGCTGCCGCGCAAGGCACTGCTGCTCGGCCTGATGCTGCTGTTCAGCGCCGGCAACCTGCTGGCCTGGCAGGCGCCGGGCTACGAGTCGCTGATCGTCGCGCGCATCGTCACTGGCCTGGCCCACGGCGTGTTCTTTTCCATCGGCTCGACCATCGCCACCAGCCTGGTGTCCAAGGAAAAGGCCGCCAGTGCCATCGCCACCATGTTCACCGGGCTGACCGTGGCGCTGGTCACCGGCGTGCCGCTGGGTACCTTTATCGGCCAGCATTTCGGCTGGCGCGAGACCTTCCTGGCGGTGTCCGCCCTCGGCGTGATCGCCTTCGTCGGCAGCCTGCTGTATATCCCTCGCGGTATCGCTCATACCCCGCCTGCCTCGCTGCTGACCCAACTGGCCGTGCTCAAGCAGCCGCGCCTGCTGCTGGTGTATGCCATGACCGCCCTCGGCTACGGCGGCACCTTCACCGCCTTTACCTTTCTCGCGCCGATCCTGCAGGAGCTCAGCGGCTTCAGCGCCGGTGCGGTGAGCCTGGTGCTGCTGGTCTATGGCGTGTCGGTTGCCGTGGGCAACGTCTGGGGTGGCAAGCTGGCCGACCAGCGCGGGCCGATTGCGGCGCTGAAGCTGATCTTCGCCCTGCTCGCCGGTGTGCTGCTGCTGCTCGGCCTCACCGCCGGCAATTCCTGGCTGGCCCTGGGCACCGTGTTGCTGTGGGGCGCCGTGGCCTTCGGCAACGTGCCGGGACTGCAACTTTACGTGGTGCGGCAGGCCGAACATTTCAGCCCGCAGGCGGTGGATGTGGCCTCGGGCCTGAATATCGCCGCCTTCAACCTGGGCATCGCCGGCGGCGCCTGGCTCGGCGGGCATATCGTCGCCCAGCTCGGCCTGATCCACACCGCCTGGATCGGCGCGCTGGTGGTGCTCGGCGCGCTGGCGCTGACCGCCTGGAGCGGTCGTCTGGACAGCCGCAACCCGGCGCGGCGTGAGGCGGGCACTGCCCGCTCCGGCCTGGTGGTCGGTCACTGATTCCGTCAATCAAGGAGATTGCGCATGAAATTCATCCCTGCCTTCGGCCTCGGCACCTTCCGTCTCAAGGACCGGGTCGCCATCGATTCGGTACGCACGGGGCTGGAACTGGGCTATCGGCATATCGACACGGCGCAGATTTATGGCAACGAAGCGGAGGTCGGCCAGGCCATCGCCGCCAGCGGCGTGGCGCGCGACGAGCTGTTCGTCACCACCAAGATCTGGACCGAGAACCTCGGCAGCGGCCGGGTGATCGCCAGCCTGCGGGAGAGCCTGCAGCGCCTGGGGCTGGAGCGGGTCGACCTGGCGCTGATCCACTGGCCGTCGCCGGGCGACGAGATCCCCGTGACGCAGTACCTGGGCGAACTGCTGCAGGCCAAGCGCCTGGGACTGACTGCGGCCATCGGCGTGTCCAACTTCACCATCGCCCATCTGCGCCAGGCCATCGATGCGGTGGGGGCGGACGAGATCGCCACCCACCAGGTGGAGATTCACCCGCTGCTGCAGAATCGCAGGCTGGTCGACTTCACCCGCCAGCAAGGCATTCACCTGACCGCCTATATGCCGCTGGCCTACGGCAAGGTGCTGGCCGAGCCGGCGATCCAGCGCATCGCCGCCGCCCATGGCGCCAGCCCGGCGCAGGTGGCGCTGGCCTGGTCGCTGCAGCAGGGCCATGCGGTGATCCCCTCCTCGACCAGGCGCGAGAATCTGGCCGCCAACCTGGCTGCGGCCGAGCTGCGCCTGAGCGCCGAGGACATGGCCGCCATCGCCGGCCTGGAGCGCGGCGAGCGGGTGGCCAACCCGGGGTTCGCGCCGCGCTGGGACTGAGCCCCCCCACCCGCAGTAGGC
>NZ_AVOF01000861.1:0-630 GCF_000465935.2 Pseudomonas sp. EGD-AK9 | reverse complement strand
CAGGGCGGTGTGCAGGCGCTGGTAGCAGACCTTGCGGAACTGGCTGTAGACCTGGAAGTAGCCGCCGGACTGGGTCAGCACGCTGCCGGGCTTGAACAGCAACTGGTCCAGGTGGCTGTGCCAGGCGACGTCCTGCTGCGCCAGGTAGGCCGCGGTGGTGCGGTCGCGCAGGCTCTCGTGGACGCCGTACTCCTCGTTGACCTGCACCGCGGCGATGGCCTGCTCGCGGCAGACCTCGGCGAGCACGGCGGGTGCCTGCTCCCAGTCGTCGCACTGGCGCACCAGCAGCGGCACGTTCAGCCGCTGCAAGGCACGCTGCAGTTCGACCAGGTTGCGCAGCCAGAAGTCGACCTTGCACGGCGCGTCGTCGTGGGCCAGCCACTGCCTGGGGCTGAGCAGGTACAGCGCCAGGGTCGGGCCGGCGGCCATGGCGCTGGCCAGGGCGCTGTTGTCGTGCACGCGCAGGTCGCTGCGCAGCCAGATCAGTTGACGCATGGTGAATCCTCGAGGGGGCCGAGCAGGCCCTGATGCTGCAGCCAGGCATGGGCGGCGAGCGGGTCGGCGGCCAGCGCCAGCTCGGCCAGCACGTCGCGGTGGATATGGGCGGCGGGGCCGGCCAGCAGCAGCGGG
>NZ_AVOF01000860.1:0-629 GCF_000465935.2 Pseudomonas sp. EGD-AK9 | reverse complement strand
GTCAGCGGGCCTTCGAGCTGCGGCGTCTGGGGCGTGCCGTGCAGGCGCAGGGCGCCCAGCTCGGCGCCCAGCTGCTGCAGCTCGAGCTCGCCGCTGCGCAGGCGCCGGAGTGCGATTCGTGAGCCTTCGCCGAGGACGAAGTCCAGGCGTTGGGCATCGGCCAGGCCGCTTAGCCGCAACCGCAGCTGCAGCTCGTCGAGCCGGTTGCCGGCCAGGCGGACCCGGGCGGCGTCGGCATCGAGGCGCAGGTGCGCCAGGGTCAGCGCCCAGTCCTTCTGCAGCTGCAGCTCGATATCGGCCTCGCCCTGCAGCCGCAGCGGTCCCTGGCCCTGCAGTTGCGCGTGCAGGGCCAGTCCGTCGGACGTGCTGGTGGGCGTCGCGCGCGGGGCGATCTGCAGGCGCAGCTGCTGCGGGCGCAGTCCGTCGGGCAGCGCCGTCAGCCAGGGCGCTCCCTGGGGATCGAGCAGCAGGTCGGCGTGCAGTTCGCGGGCCTGCCAGCGGCCGGCGGCGTTATGCAGATCCACCGCCAGCTCGCCGCTGACCAGGCCCAGCGCAGGCAGCGGCCAGGGGTGTTGCAGCAGGGCATCGAGGCGCAGCCAGCCCGGCGCGGCGAGCAGGTCGTCCAGTTG
>NZ_AVOF01000859.1:0-630 GCF_000465935.2 Pseudomonas sp. EGD-AK9 | reverse complement strand
CCGACATACATAAATAACCCCCTTGGACACGCCCCGCTTTTTTAGCCTATGCGTGTCCAAAAAGGGTTAGAACATCTGACTGCTTTCAGCGAATCACTCTTCCTCCGGCAGCTTTCATCAGCCTGTTCATAATAGCAAGACCGACACCTGTATCCGGAAAGGATTCCGCTATAATGAAATCCACCTTATTCTCATCAAAGCTGCGCAAAGCATCATACAGCCCTGCCGCAACAGTCTCAAGCTGAGCCCGTCTTCCGCAGCTCTTCACATAATCAGCGGAATAAACGCCCGCGTTTTCTTCTGTCGTCAGGACACCAACCCGTCTTCCGCCCTGTTGATATTCTTGAATGAGGTGCTGAATGCGCTCTGGGCTGCCTTCGCAAATGGCAAGAGGCGCTGTCGGCGCATAATGTGTATATTTCATCCCTGGAGAAATCGGCTTCTCGTTTTGGTCGCTGAGCCCTTTATCCACATGGATCGGCCCGATCACCGCTTCAATTTGTTCCTTCGTAATGCCGCCAGGACGCAAGAGAACAGGGATGTCGTCCGCACATGAAAGCACGGTTGATTCGACCCCGATTCCGGTAGGGCCTCCATCCATAATACCGGCTATGCGGCCATCCAAGTCGT
>NZ_AVOF01000858.1:0-631 GCF_000465935.2 Pseudomonas sp. EGD-AK9 | reverse complement strand
GCGCCGCCGCGGCGAGCCGGGCCAGCCGCTGAAGCTGCCGCTGGCGCTGCTGGCGCTGGTGATACTGCAGGGCGCCTTCGGCATGTGGACGGTGACCCTCAAGCTCTGGCCGCAGGTGGTCACCGCGCACCTGCTCGGCGGTTTCGCCACCCTCAGTCTGCTGGCGCTGCTGTGCCTGCGCCTGTCCGGGCGCTTCGCCCCGCTGCAGCTACCGGCGCGTCTGCGGGCCCTGGCGGCGGCCTGCCTGCTGCTGGTGATCGGGCAGATCGCCCTGGGCGGCTGGGTCAGCTCCAACTATGCGGCGGTGGCCTGCGTCGACCTGCCCACCTGCCACGGCGAGTGGTGGCCGGCGATGGATTTTGCCAACGGTTTTCACCTGACCCAGCATATCGGCCCCAACTACCTGGGCGGGCAGCTCGACAGCGACGCCCGCACCGCCATCCATATGAGCCACCGCATCGGCGCACTGATCGTCAGCCTGGCCCTGCTGCTGCTGGCCTGGCGGCTCAAGGCCGCCGGCCTGCCGCGCCTGGCCGGGCTGCTGCTGCTGGCGCTGGCGCTGCAGGTCGGCCTGGGCATCAGCAACGTGATCTTCCACCTGCCGCTGCTGGTGGCCGTGGCGCACAACGCC
>NZ_AVOF01000857.1:0-631 GCF_000465935.2 Pseudomonas sp. EGD-AK9 | reverse complement strand
AAAAGATTGACGTCCTCGCTAAGAAAATCAAGAAGTTTAAGAGCGTAAGCCTGCAGACGATCTTTGTTTCTCGCAGACAAAGGTATCACTATTTCTTCATTTTTCGTTAAAATCGTCTCTGAATGGCTCTCTGCCGGAATATATTCTTCCAAAATAAGATGCGCATTTGATCCTGAAGCGCCAAACGAACTTAAACCGGCACGGCGGGGATATGTGACGTCCACCCCGTTTTCTGTAAAAGATGGCTGCTCCCATTCCTTTGTTTCATGCTGGACAAAAAATGGGGTTTGATCAAGCTTCAAATAAGGATTCAGCTCTTCTGAATGTAATGACGGCACCAAGGTTTTATGGTGCAGCTGCAGGACAGTCTTCGTTAAGCCGCTAATGCCGGCTGCAGCTTCAGCATGGCCAATATTCGATTTAACAGAACCGATTGAACAGAATTGCTTGTCCTGCGTATTGCGGCTGAAAGCTTTTACTAACCCCTGTATTTCAATCGGATCTCCCAATGAGGTGCCAGTGCCATGGGCTTCAACATAGCTGATGGTGCGCGGATCAATTCCTGTTTTTTCTAGACATGCTTCGATTACATCAGCTTGAGCTACCGGGCTCGGTACTGTAATCCCGCTTA
>NZ_AVOF01000856.1:0-632 GCF_000465935.2 Pseudomonas sp. EGD-AK9 | reverse complement strand
TGAAGCCCCGGAAAAATCAAATCGAGAAAAAATACCAATGGAACGACACAAAAACAATAGAAGTTCCGAATGTTGTAGGGATGTCTGTCTCAGATCTTGAGTCACTATTGGTGAATCTCAATGTGGATGCTTCCGGGAAAGGGAGCAAAATCGTTAAACAATCGCCAGCTGCCGGAACGAAAGTAAAAGAAGGCTCAAAGATACGCGTGTATTTGACTGAAGAAGATGAAAAGGAGGCAGCCGATTGATTCGGACTGCCTATTCTTTTATTGCAGAAAAAATGCTGATATCTTTCAATATTAGCTGGATGTATCCTTTTATTTACGCTAAAATATGAACTGTATGCTTAAAATCATTACCACATCATTTGATGTGACTTCAATGATAAAAAGAACGAATTAGAATGTTGAGAGGTTTGATACGATGAAACTTACAAAGCTGCTTACATACTTAACAACCGAACCTTCTGTAAACGACTCACAAGACCCTGAAATAACTTCAATTGAGATGGACTCCAGAGAAGTAAAGAAAGGGAGTCTTTTTGTATGTGTAAAAGGGTATACGGTGGATGGCCACGATTTCGCGCAAAAAGCAGTAGAAAACGGCGCAGCGGCTATTGTGGCAGAAAGAGA
>NZ_AVOF01000855.1:0-633 GCF_000465935.2 Pseudomonas sp. EGD-AK9 | reverse complement strand
AGGCCGAGCCGGGCCAGGCGGGCCAGCGGCCGCTCGCCGCGCTGGGCCAGGGCCTCGGTCACTTCCTGGGCGGTCTCGTGCACGTGCATATGGATGCCGGCGTCCAGCTCGTCGGCCAACACGCGGATCTGCTCGAGCTTGTCGTCGCTCACCGTGTAGGGGGCGTGCGGGCCGAAAGCGATGCGGATGCGCGGGTGCTGCTTGAGGTCGTCGAACAGCTGCAGGCCCTTGCGCAGCGCCTCGGCGGCGTCGCGCGCGCCGGGGATGGCGAAGTCCAGCACGGGAATGGTGATCTGCGCGCGCATGCCGGCGTTGTGCACCCGCTCGGCGGCGACCTGCGGGTAGAAGTACATGTCGGAGAAACAGCTGATGCCGCCCTTGAGCTGCTCGGCGATGGCCAGGTCGGTGCCGTCGCGGACGAAGGCCTCGTCGACCCACTTGGCCTCGGCCGGCCAGATGTGCTCGTGCAGCCAGGTCATCAGCGGCAGGTCGTCGGCGATGCCGCGCAGCAGGCTCATGGCGGCGTGGCCGTGGGCGTTGACCAGGCCGGGGGCGAGCAGGCAGTCCGGCAGTTCGCGCACCTCGGCCTGCCAGGGATGCGAGGCGACTTCCTTATCGAAGCGGGACACACTG
>NZ_AVOF01000854.1:0-633 GCF_000465935.2 Pseudomonas sp. EGD-AK9 | reverse complement strand
CAGCACCGTAACTGGTTTTGACCGGCTTTGTCAGGAAGTTCACGTAGCCGTGCCGAGATAAATCAAATGTATGCCGCCGTTCTGTACAAATCAAGCTTTTTCCTGATGCCGCATCCATGGAAGAAACGCAGAGCGGACATCGAAACAAGCTGAAATCAACTGTTTGCTTCATGATAAAAAACACCTCATTCATTCATTTTTAGATAAATGAAAAAGGCATAGACAAATAAACCTAGGCCTATCTCAAAAATTGGCCAGGTCTGGCAGTTTGTCTACACCTGTCATTATCTATAACGAATGAATTGGATAATCATGAAAAAAACTCCCTTTCTGCTGTATGGGTTTCCCCGTTTCCATCATACAGAAAATATCCAGGAGCTGGAACCTTATAGTGAAGAAAAATCAGTACTGACATGCTGGTATCCCGCCAACATCATATCAGCATAGCAATCCAGCATATTTTTCCTTTATTTTCTCATTTTAGAATATAAATTTTATTATTGTGAAAATAGTTAAAAAGGTTGATTTTCAAAAAGTGAAAGGATAAAATACTGCTATCATCTTAGAAAAAGACATTCTTGTATATGATCAGTAATATGGTCTGATTGTTTCTACCTAGTAACCGTAAAAAAC
>NZ_AVOF01000853.1:0-632 GCF_000465935.2 Pseudomonas sp. EGD-AK9 | reverse complement strand
GGAGAAGACGGCATCATCAAGCTTCCTGAACCATCAAGCATCAGCTTGAGAAAAGAAGGCAAATTCAGCACAGATATTTTGATGGATTGGCAGAGACGCTTTGTTGCTGCGTACGATGTGGAAATCCAAGACTTTATTGATTCGATTCAAAAGAAAGGCGAGGTCAGCGGACCGACGGCATGGGACGGCTATATTGCTGCTGTCACGACTGACGCGTGTGTAAAAGCCCAGGAATCTGGACAAAAAGAAAAGGTTGAATTGAAGGAAAAACCGGAATTCTATCAATCTTTTACAACAGTTCAAAACTAAAAAACAGAGGAGTGAAAATATGAAGTTAGCATTGGATCCATCCATGTATCGTGATGATTTAACTTTAGAGGAAACGGTCTATAAAACGGCGGAGCTTGGCTATGAATATATCGAATTGTCTCCGCGTGAGGATTTTTGCCCGTTTTATAAATATCCGAAAGTCGATTCAGCAAAGATCAAACAATTAAAGCGCCTTTTAAGAGATACAGGTGTTAAGCTTTCATCGCTTCTTCCTCTTTACCACTGGGCGGGTCCTGATGAAGACCGCCGGCAGGCAGCGGTGCGCAATTGGAAACGGGCAATCGAAATTGCGGTTGAACTTG
>NZ_AVOF01000852.1:0-632 GCF_000465935.2 Pseudomonas sp. EGD-AK9 | reverse complement strand
CCGGCCGTGCGCGCTCTCAGCGTGATGTGAAACGTGCGACAATTACCGGCTTGCTGATTGCCTTGAGCATATATATTATTGTGACTTTAATTACGATGGGTGTTTTGCCGCATGATAAGCTTGTCGGCTCTGAAAAACCATTTGTTGATGTACTCTATGCGATTGTTGGAAACGCGGGAAGCGTGATTATGGCGCTTTTGGCTATCCTTTGTTTATTCGGAACGATGCTCGGCTGGATTTTGCTTGGCTCTGAGGTGCCATACCAAGCAGCTAAAGCAGGAGATTTCCCGGCATTTTTTGCAAAAACGAATAAAAAGGGAAGTCCGGTCATTGCACTCATTATTACAAACGTCATGTCACAGGTCTTCATTTTCTCGGTTATTTCCCGGACAATAAGTGACGCATTTACATTTTTAACGACAGCGGCTACACTTGCATATTTAATTCCGTATCTTGTATCTGCAATCTACAGCTTGAAGGTAGTCATCAATGGTGAAACGTATGACCAGCTGAAAGGCTCCCGTGTAAGAGACGGATTGATCGCGATACTGGCGTGTGCATACTCCGTGTTTGTTATCGTAACAGGCACAGCAGATTTAACGACATTTATCCTCGGCATCGGTTTATTCTTT
>NZ_AVOF01000851.1:0-14438 GCF_000465935.2 Pseudomonas sp. EGD-AK9 | reverse complement strand
CAGCCGCTGCAAGGGTCCTCGGCCTGCACCGCGGCGACCGCCACCAGGCTGCCGACCAGGCCGCTGTCGCCGGCCACCTGCTGGCGCCGCCTGGCCTTCAGCGCCATGCCGAGGATGGCCAGGATCAGCCCGGCGCTGACCAGCGCCAGGGTGACGATCAGCGCCAGCGGGATGCCGAATCCCGGCACGTCGGTATCGATCAGGATCAGCGCGCCGAAGACGAAGGCCACCACGCCGCCGATGCCGAGCACGCCGAAGCTGGGCAGGAAGGCCTCGGCAGCGATGAAGGCGATGCCGAGCAGGATCAGCGCCACCCCGGCGTAGTTCACCGGCAGCAGCTGCAGGGCGTAGAGCGCGAGGATCAGGCTGATGCCGCCGAGCACGCCGCCAACGCCGCTGCCGGGGTTGGAGAACTCGAAGAACAGGCCGTAGACGCCGATCATCATCAAAATCAGCGCCACGCTGGGGTTGGTGATCACCGCCAGCAGGCGGGTGCGCCAGTCCGGCGCATGGCTGATCAGGGGCGCGCCGGCGGTGGCCAGGGTCTGGTCGACGCCGCCGGCCTGCAGGGTCTTGCCGTCGAGCTGGCGCAGCAGGTCGCCCAGGTCCGTGGCCAGGTAGTCGATCACCTTCTGCGCCAGCGCCTCCTCGGCGGCCAGGCTGACCGCCTCGCGCACCGCGCGCTCGGCCCATTCGGCGTTGCGCCCGCGCATCGTCGCCAGGCCGCGGATATAGGCGGCGGCGTCGTTGACCTGCTTGGCGGTCATGGCATCGCCGGGGCTCTTGTCCGCCTCGCCGTCCTTGCCCTTGCCCTCGTCTTTGCCCTCGCCCGGCGGTTTGCTCGGCGTGCCGGGCATGCCGATGGCCACCGGGGTGGCCGCGCCGAGATTGGTGCCCGGCGCCATGGCGGCGACGTGGCTGGCGTAGAGGATATAGGTACCGGCGCTGGCTGCCCGCGCGCCGCCGGGGGCGACGTAGCTGGCCACCGGAATCGGGCTGGCGAGGATCGCCTTGATGATCGCGCGCATGGAGGTGTCCAGGCCGCCGGGGGTGTCGATCTGGATCAGCACCAGCTGCGCGCCCTCGTCCACCGCCTTGGCCAGACCGCGCACCAGGTAGTCGGCGCTGGCCGGGCCGATCACCCCGTCCACCTGCAGTTGCACCACCGCACCCGGCGCCGCACTCGCTCCCAGCGAGCCGCCGAGAATCAGGGCGCCCAGGCACAGACGCAGCCACGCAGCAAACACCTTCGCCTCCCGGGAGTCGCGCGGATGCCGGTCAGCTGGCGGCGCTCCCTCACTGAGCATAGTCCATGGCCTCGGCGCCCCCGACGCGTCGCGGATGGATACCCAGCGACCGGCCAGTTCCGGTAGGCTGCTCGCATCTTTCCCGACCAGGCCGCCCATGCCCCGTCCCCGCCTTCGCCAATCGCTGCGCCGCCTGTGGGCGCTGGACAAGTTCAGCGCCAGCCTGCGGGTATTTATCGCCCTGGCCGGAGCCCTGGCGCTGTGCTGGTGGCAGGGCTGGATGCACGCCCTGATCCCGCTGTTTCTCGGCATCATCGCCAGCGCCCTGACCGAGACCGACGACAGCTGGCAGGGCCGCCTGGGCACCGTGCTGGTCACCCTGGCCTGCTTCAGCGCCGCGGCCTACGCGGTCGAGTGGCTGTTCCCCTACCCCTGGCTGTTCGTCGTCGCCCTGGCGCTGTCGGCCTTCTGCCTGACCATGCTCGGCGCCCTCGGCGAACGCTTCGCCACCCTCGGCTCGGGCACCCTGATCCTCGCCGTGTACAGCATGATCGGCGTCGAGCAGCGCGGCGGCGTCGCCGGCCTGTGGCTGGAGCCGCTGCTGCTGGTGGCCGGCGCCGCCTGGTACGGCCTGCTGTCGGTGATCTGGCACGCGCTGTTCGCCCAGCAGCCGCTGCAGCACAGCCTGGCCCGACTGTTCCGCGAGCTGGGCCGCTACCTCAAGCTCAAGGCCGCGCTGTTCGAGCCGCTGCGCCAGCTCGACGTCGAGGCGCGGCGCCTGGAGCTGGCCAAGCAGAACGGCCGGGTGGTGTCGGCGCTCAACGCGGCCAAGGAGATCATCCTCCACCGGGTCGGCGACGGCCGTCCGGGGCCCAAGGTCAGCCGCTACCTCAAGCTGTATTTCCTCGCCCAGGACATTCACGAGCGCGCCAGTTCCTCGCACTACCCCTACAACGAGCTGGCCGAGGCCTTCTTCCACAGCGACGTGCTGTTTCGCTGCCAGCGCCTGCTGCGCCTGCACGGCGAGGCCTGCCAGCGCCTGGGCAGCGCCATCGAGCTGCGCCAGCCGTTCGAGTACCGCGAGCTGTGCAGCCAGGCGCTGGAGGACCTGCACGCCTCGCTCGATCACCTGCACCTGCAGAGCAATCCGGCCTGGCGCCGCCTGCTGCGCTCGCTCGGCGCCCTGGCCGGCAACCTGGCCAGCCTCGACCAGCTGCTGAGCAACGCCAGCAACCCCGACGCCCTGGCCGAGGAACAGGACAGCAGCCTGCTCGACCGCGAACCGCACTCCTTGAGGGAGGTGGCCGAACGTATCGGCCAGCAGCTGACGCCCACCTCGCTGCTGTTTCGTCACGCCCTGCGCCTGTCCGTCGCCCTGGCCGCCGGCTATGGCCTGCTGCACCTGATCCACCCGACCCAGGGCTACTGGATCCTGCTCACCACCCTGTTCGTCTGCCAGCCGAACTACGGCGCCACCCGCCTCAAGCTGGTGCAGCGCATCGCCGGCACCCTGCTCGGCCTGGGGCTCGGCTGGGCGCTGATCGACCTGTTCCCCGACCCGCGTATCCAGGCGCTGTTCGCCGTGGTCGCCGGGGTGGCCTTCTTCGCCACCCGCAGCACGCGCTACACCCTGGCCACCGCGGCGATCACATTGCTGGTGCTGTTCTGCTTCAACCAGATCGGCGACGGCTACGGCCTGTTCCTGCCGCGCCTGATCGACACCCTGCTCGGCGGCCTGATCGCCGGTCTGGCGGTGTTCCTGATCCTGCCGGACTGGCAGGGCCGGCGCCTGGGGCGCATGCTCGCCGGCACCCTGAGCTGCAACAGCGCCTACCTGCGCCAGATCATCGCCCAGTACGCCCACGGCAAGCGCGACGACCTCGGCTACCGCCTGGCCCGGCGCAACGCGCACAACGCCGACGCGGCGCTGTCCACCACCCTCGGCAACATGCTGATGGAGCCGGGGCACTTTCGCAAAGACGCGGACCTGGGCTTTCGCTTCCTGGTGCTCTCGCACACCCTGCTCAGCTACCTCTCCGCACTCGGCGCGCACCGCGGCGAACAGCTGCCGCAGGCGGCCCAGGCGCGCCTGCTGGAGCAGGCCGAGGCCATCGCGCAAAGCCTCGACGAGATCGCCGCCGGCCTGCGCGGCGAACGCCCGCTGGCGATCCACAGCGACGCCGAACAGGCGCTGGCGCAGGAACTGGAGCAGATCGCCGAGGACGCCGACGAACGCCAGCGCCTGGTGCAGACCCAGCTGGCGTTGATCTGCCGCCAGCTGGCGCCGCTGCGCACCTTGGGCGCCCATCTGCGCCAGGACAAGGGTTAGCCGGACATGGACAAGAACCTCCTGCAAGAACAGGTGCTGGCGCAGCTGCAGGCCGACCTGCAACAGGCGCAGCGCGCCGCGCAGACCGCCCACGAGGCGGCCACCCACGAAGAGAACGTGGCCGAGAACAAGTACGACACCCTCGGCCTGGAGGCCGCCTACCTGGCCAGCGGCCAGGCGCGCCGGGTGGAAGAGCTGCGCCAGACCCTGATCACCTGGCGCCAGCTGCGCCCGCGGCCGTTCGACGCGGCGCAGGGCATCGCCCTCGGCGCGCTGGTGCTGCTGGTCGACGCGCAGGAGCGCGAACGCTGGCTGTTTCTCGGCCCGCAGGGGGCGAGCATGAAGCTGCAGCAGCAGGGCCTGGAGATCCAGGTGCTGGGCAGCGCCGCGCCGCTGGGTCGCGCCCTGCTCGGCAAGGGCCCGGGCGACGAGGTGCGTCTGGCGGCAGCCGGCGGCGTGCAGTCGTTCGAGGTACTGGCGGTCGAGTGAGCGGGGGCTATCTGGGCTAGGGTTGCTAGACGAGCCGACACCCGCCAGAGGAAACCGCCATGGAAAACCCGATCCACGACCTGCCCGCGCTGTTCAAGCAACTCGGCCTGGCCAACGATGCGGCCAGCATCGAGACCTTTATCCGGACCCACGCGCCGCTGCCGGCCGAGCGCAAGCTGGCCGACGCCGCGTTCTGGAGCCCGGCACAGGCGGCCTTCCTGCGCGAGGAGATCCTCGAAGACGCCGATTGGGCCGAGGTGGTCGACCAGCTCAATGTGCTGCTGCGCGGCTGAAGCGGATTGCCAGGCCCCGTTGCCCCGGATGGCATCCGGGCTACGCCGAAGACGCGTCGCCGCGTAGGTTGGGCTGAGCAGCCCGCGACGAAGCCCAACGGCGGCGGCGGGTCGTCGGCCGCGGCGCGCGCCGGGCAGGGTGCTGCAGATCGTCGGGCGGCGTGCTGCGCACTCCCCGTTGGGCTTCGCTGCGCTCAGCGCCAACCTACGCGCCCGAACCGCTCATCTCGCGCCAGGTCAGGTACAGGCGCAGGTCGAACTCGATCTGCGCGTAGCCCGGCAGCATGTAGTCGCACAGCTTGTAGAAGGCCTTGTTGTGCTCGGCCTCCTTCAGGTGCGCCAGCTCGTGCACCACGATCATCTGCAAAAACAGCGGCGCGGCGTCGCGAAACAGCGCAGCGACACGGATCTCCTTCTTCGCCTTGAGCCGGCCGCCCTGCACCCGCGAAATCGCCGTGTGCAGGCCCAGGGCGCGGTGGGTCAGGTCGAGGCGGTTGTCGTAGAGCACCTTGTCGATGGCCGGGGCGTTCTTCAGGTGCTCCTGCTTGAGCTCCATGACGTAGCCGTACAGCGCCTTGTCGCTCTGCACCTGGTGACGGCCGGGGTAGCGCTGGGCCAGGTAGTCGCCCAGACGGTCGTCGGCGATCAGCTGGCGCACCTGCTGCTGGACGGCGGCGGGGTAGCCCTGGAGGTATTTCAACGGCGAGGTCCTGCGCGGCAAAGGGTCGTCAGTGTAACCCGCCTCACTCGCTCGGCAGCACCCGCAGCAGCCGGCCGTCGGCATTGTCGGTGAGCAGGTAGAGCGCGCCGTCGGGGCCGACGCGCACGTCGCGGATGCGCTCGCCGAGCTCCTCGAACAGGCTCTCCTCGCCGGCCAGCATGCCGTCGTGCAGGCGGATGCGGCGCACGCTGCGCTCGACCAGGGTGGCGGCGAACAGGTCGCCCTGCCACTCCGGGAACAGCGCGCCGCGGTACTGGGTCAGGCTCGACGGCGCCACCGAGGGCGTCCAGTGCAGCAGCGGTGGGGTCAGCCCCGGCAGCTCGGTGTAGGGGCTGATGCGCGCGCCGGTGTAGTCGATGCCGAAGGTCGCCAGCGGCCAGCCGTAGTTGCGCCCGGGCTCGATCAGGTTGAGCTCGTCGCCGCCGCGCGGGCCGTGTTCGTGGCTGTACAGGCGGCCGCTCTCGGCATCGAAGACGATGCCCTGCACGTTGCGGTGGCCGAGGCTGTAGATCTCCGCCGCGGCGCCGGCCTGCCCCACCAGCGGGTTGTCCTGCGGCACGCTGCCGTCGCGGTTCAGGCGCACGATCTTGCCCAGGTGGTTGGCCGGGTTCTGCGCCTGTTCGCGCCAGTCGAAACCGTCGCCCAGGGTCAGCACCAGGCTCTGGTCGGCGAGAAAGGCGATGCGCCCGCCGTAGTGGGCGGCGCCGGCCTTGAGCGGTGCGGCGGTGAACAGCACCTCGAAGTCGTGCAGCTCGTCGTCCACCAGGCGGGCTCGGGCCAGGCGGGTGTTGTTGGCCTCCAGCGAGCCGTGCGCGTAGCTCAGGTAGAGCCAACGGTTATCGGCGTAGTCCGGGTCGAGCGCCACCTCCATCAGCCCGGCCTGGGCGGCGACGAAGATCTCCGGCAGCCCCGCCACCGGCTGCGGATCAAGGCTGCCGTCGGCCTCGACGATACGCAGGCGGCCGACCCGCTCGGTCACCAGCAGGCGCCCGTCCGGCAGGAAGGCCAGCGACCAGGGATGCTCTAGGCCTTCGCCGAAGGTCTCGATGCGGTAGTCCTGAGCCAGCGCCGGGGCGCCGACGAGCAGGGCGCCGAGCAGCAGCGCGCGAAGGGGTCTCAACATGGGCTGGGCCTTGTCACGGGGAATCGGATGGGGTCGGTTGCGTGCGGTAGCGCACGCGCCGACCGAGCAGGCCGAACAGCAGTGCACCGGCGCTGCCGCAGGCCATCAAGCCGAGGGTGCCGAGCGGGTCGCGGTCGGCGGCGATCAGCGTCGGCATCGGCGCCAGGGCATTGGCCAGGGCCAGCGCCAGCCAGATCGCCGCGGCGCCGGCACCGACGAAGATCGCCCAGCGCAGCCGCGGCAGGCGCCGCGCGCTCCACTGCGCCAGCGGCAGGGCGAAGGCAAAGCCCAGGGCGGCGAGCAGGGCGAAGGTCGGGGCGAAGCCGAACAGGTCGAGGCAGGTGGTGCCCAGGCGCACGTCCAATGGCATCGGCGCACCGAGCGCCTGCAGGGCGGCGAGGTTGGACTGGGTCTGGAAGATCGAAGCGAGCAGCGAGGCCAGTGCCACGGCGACAACGAAGGCGAACAACAGGCGCGGCGTGCTGGACATGGGCAGGGGGGTTCCCGGAACTACAGTGCAGGAATTATGGCGCAGCCCGCCGGCCGCCACGGCGCCGGTGTTTTACAGGGTTTTACCTGCGCCGCCCATGCGCCGAGGCATCTCGTCGCGCGTGGAGGTCTGGAGCCGAGGCCGGCTCATGTCGATCATATATTGACGCCAATAATACGACGAGCGGCTCTCAGCTATTTGCCGCGACTGCCGTTACAAAGCGTGCCGCCAGAGCATTCCGCCCTGCGGCACGGGCAGCCCTGCCCTCCTTCTAGTTCGCGTGTGTCACCCGCTGGAACGCCAAGTAAGCCGTTACTGACTCCTGGATGAGATGTGCCCTCGACTGAAGTTTCTGTTTTTTCAGGAGCATCGAGCATGATCGAACTCGCCATGTGGAATCTCAGCGTTCCAGTCGGCGTTCCCGCCACCACCATCGAAACCCCGGTGCTGGCCGGCGGCTATCAGGATCACTATTTCCAATCCAGGGACGGCGCCATCTTCTTCTGGGCCCCGGTCAACGGCACCACGACCGAGAGCGCGAGCTACCCGCGCAGCGAGCTGCGCGAAACCCATGCCGACGGTCGCCTGCGCAACTGGACCTATCCGGAGGCCGACAATTTCCTGCACGCCGGGCTGCGCGTCAGCCAGGTGCCGTCCACCGGCAAGATCGTCATCGGCCAGATCCACGCCTACAAGAGCTCGATGCCGCTGCTCAAGCTGGAGTACCAGTACAAGGCCTACGCCGCCAGCGGCAATATCGTCGCCAAGGTGCGCCTGGCGCCCGAGTCGGCGATCCAGACCGTGACCCTGGCCAGCGGCATCGCCCTGAACCAGCGCTTCACCTATGTCGTGCACCTGACGCCCAAGGGCACGCTGGGCATCAACGTCAACGGGGTCAAATGGAGTACCCGCCTCGACTCGAGCTGGGCGCCCAAGCCGCTGTACTTCAAGGCCGGGGTCTACACCCAGGACAACACCGGCTACGAAACCGAAGCCGGCGCGGCGCGCTTCGACAAGCTTGGCATCGAGCACCGCCCGCTGCTCGGCGCCGTGCAATAAGGCTCGCCGGGGGCAGCAGGCGATAAAAAACGCCGCGACTCCGTGAGGAGCCGCGGCGTTTGCTTGGGCGAGCCGCGCAGGCGGTCGCGACGGCGTCAGTTGACCTTGGCGGCCAGCTCGCCACTGGCGTAACGCTGGTACATGCCTTCCAGGGAGATCGGCTTGATCTTGGAGGCGTTGCCGGCGGTGCCGAAGGCTTCGTAGCGGGCGATGCAGATGTCGCGCATGGCGACGATGGTCTTGGCGAAGAACTTGCGCGGGTCGAACTCGCTCGGGTGCTCGGCCATCATGCGGCGAATGGCACCGGTGGAAGCCAGGCGCAGGTCGGTGTCGATGTTGACCTTGCGCACGCCGTGCTTGATGCCTTCGACGATTTCCTCGACCGGCACGCCGTAGGTTTCCTTGATGTCGCCGCCGAACTCGTTGATCACCTTCAGCCACTCCTGCGGTACCGAGGAGGAGCCGTGCATCACCAGGTGGGTATTGGGGATGCGCTTGTGGATTTCCTTGATGCGCTCGATCGACAGCACGTCGCCGGTCGGCGGCTTGGTGAACTTGTAGGCGCCGTGGCTGGTGCCGATGGCGATGGCCAGGGCATCGACCTGGGTGCGCTTGACGAAGTCGGCGGCCTCTTCCGGGTCGGTCAGCAGCTGGCTGTGATCGAGCACGCCTTCGGCGCCGACGCCGTCTTCCTCACCGGCCATGCCGGTTTCCAGGCTGCCCAGGCAGCCCAGCTCGCCTTCCACGGACACGCCGCAGGCGTGGGCGAAGGCCACGGTCTGCTGGGTCACGCGCACGTTGTAGTCGTAGTCGGCCGGGGTCTTGCCGTCTTCCTTCAGCGAGCCGTCCATCATCACCGAGGAAAAACCCAGCTGGATCGAGCGCTGGCACACGTCCGGGCTGGTGCCGTGGTCCTGGTGCATGCACACCGGGATATGCGGGAATTCTTCGATGGCGGCGAGGATCAGGTGACGCAGGAAGGGCGCACCGGCGTACTTGCGGGCACCAGCGGAGGCCTGGACGATGACCGGCGAATCGGTCTTGTCGGCGGCTTCCATGATGGCGCGCATCTGCTCGAGGTTGTTGACGTTGAAGGCCGGCACGCCGTAGCCGAATTCGGCGGCGTGGTCGAGCATCTGGCGCATGCTGATAAGTGCCATGGTGTTCCTGTCTCCCGGTTTGGAGGTCGTTAATCGTGCAAGCCTGCCGCAGGGGCCGGCGTTGTTCAAGTTTCGCGGGACAGGGGGTCGTCCCCGGCTCCGCCCCCGGCTCTGCCGGGGCTAGTCATTTCCATGCCCCGGATTGTATCCGGGCTATACCTCAGGGCGCCTTGCAGCCGCGGCCTATCAGGTCGTCGGTCGCGGTCCAGTAGACCAGGCCTTCCTCGCCCTTGGTGTGGAAGGACAGCCGCCCGTCGCTGTACAAGGCGCCCGAGGCCGCCGGTTCCTGAGTCAGGCGGTAGACGATATCGTCGCCGCCCAGGCGCAGGTCGATCTGATCGTAGCCGCCATCGGCGAAGCGCCACTGCAGCTCGGCCTGGCTGTCGCAGACCCAGCGGGTCCACTGATCCGGCGCCTGCGGCTGGCTGCTGCACCCCGCCAGTGCCACGGCCGCCAGCGCGGCAAGAATCCTCGTATCCATTTATCGCTCCCTGTCAGCAGCGCTGCTCCGGCACCGTGCCGGTAGGGTCGCCACTGCTTTGCCCTTCGATGCGCCGATCGTCCTGGGTGGTCGGCAGGTCGATCGGCGCCGGGCTGAACACCTCGCAGGCCTGCTCCCGTCCACCGGCACAGCCGGCCAGGAAAATCCCGATGATGCCCAACGCGGCTAGCTTGACCATGGCGTGACTCCTTGTGCGCTTGTTCCAGTTGTAACAGACCGCCCGATCACGCCAGGGTTTAATTCGGTTTACTCCGCGCGCTGCTCCAGCACTTCCACGGCCGGCAGCACCTTGCCCTCGACGAATTCGAGGAAGGCACCGCCGCCGGTGGAGATGTAGGAGATCTGCTCGGCCACGCCGTACTTGTCGATGGCCGCCAGGGTGTCGCCGCCGCCGGCGATGGAGAACGCCGGGCTCTCGGCGATGGCCAGGGCCAGGGCCTTGGTGCCGTTGCCGAACTGGTCGAACTCGAACACGCCGACCGGGCCGTTCCACAGGATGGTCTGCGAGGCCTTGAGCATCTCGGCGAACATCGCCGCGGTCTGCGGGCCGATGTCGAGGATCATGTCGTCCTCCGCCACGTCCTTGACCGCCTTGACGGTGGCGGAGGCCGATTCGGCGAATTCCTTGGCCACCACCACGTCCACCGGCAGCGGCACGCTGACCTTGGCGGCGATGGCGCGGGCGGTGTCGACCAGGTCGGCCTCGTACAGCGACTTGCCCACCGGCAGGCCGGCCGCGGCGAGGAAGGTGTTGGCGATGCCGCCGCCGACGATCAGCGAGTCGCAGATGTCGGCCAGGGAGTTGAGCACGTCGAGCTTGGTCGACACCTTGGAGCCGGCGACGATGGCCAGCATCGGCCGCGCCGGCTTGTCCAGGGCCTTGCCCAGGGCGTCCAGCTCGGCAGCCAGCAAGGGGCCAGCCGCAGCGACCTTGGCGAACTTGGCCACGCCGTGGGTCGAGCCCTGGGCGCGGTGGGCGGTGCCGAAGGCGTCCATCACGAACACGTCGCACAGCGCCGCGTACTGCTGCGCCAGCTCGTCGCTGTTCTTCTTCTCGCCCTTGTTGAAGCGCACGTTCTCCAGCAGCACCAGCTCGCCGGCCTTGACCTCGACACCGCCGAGGTAGTCCTTGACCAGCGGCACTTCGCGGCCGAGCGCCTGGCTCAGGTAGGCGGCGACCGGCGCCAGGCTGTCTTGCTCGCTGTACACGCCCTCTTCCGGCCGGCCCAGGTGCGAGCAGACCAGCACCGCCGCGCCCTTTTCCAGCGCCAGCTTGATGGTCGGCAGGGCGGCGAGGATGCGCGCATCGCTCTTGACCACGCCGTCCTTCACCGGGACGTTGAGGTCTTCGCGGATCAGCACGCGCTTACCGGCGAGGTCGAGGTCGGTCATCTTCAGAACGGTCATGGCATCAGTCCTTCACGGGGGCTGGTTGTACGGAGGAAGTGGATACAGCGAGAAAATGTTCGGCGACATCGAGCATGCGGTTGGCGAAGCCCCACTCGTTGTCGAACCAGGCCAGCAGGTTGACCAGGCGCGGGCCGGACACGCGGGTCTGGCTGCCGTCGACTATGGCCGAGTGCGGGTCGTGGTTGAAATCGCAGCTGGCGTGCGGCAGCTCGGTGTAGGCCAGCAGCCCCTTGAGCGGGCCACTTTCCGCCGCCTGACGCAGCACCCGGTTGATCTCTTCAGCGGACGTATCACGCGCGGTCTGCAGGGTGATGTCCAGGCAGGAGACGTTGACCGTCGGCACGCGGATGGCCTTGGCCTGGATGCGTCCGCTCAGCTCCGGCAGCAGACGCTCGATGCCCCGCGCCAGCCCGGTGGACACCGGGATCACCGACTGGAAGGCCGAGCGCGTGCGGCGCAGGTCTTCGTGGTGGTAGGCGTCGATCACCGGTTGGTCGTTCATCGCCGAGTGGATGGTGGTGATGGAGACGTACTCCAGCCCCACCGCCTCGTTCAACAACTTGAGCAGCGGCACGCCGCAGTTGGTGGTGCAGGAGGCGTTGGACACCAGTCGCTCGGCGCCCGTCAGGCAGGCCTGATTGACCCCGTAGACCACGGTGGCGTCGATATCGGCCTCGCCGGCCATGGGCTGGGAGAACAGCACCCGCGGCGCGCCGGCGTCGAGGAAGCGCTGGCCGTCGGCGCGGCTGTGGTAGGCGCCGGAGCACTCCAGCAGCAGGTCGATATCCAGCGCCGCCCAGTCGACGGCCTCGGGCTCGCTCTGGCGCAGCACCTTCACGCAGTCGCCGTTGATATGCAGGCAGTCGCCGTCGACCCTGACCTCGCCGGGAAAACGCCCGTGGGTGGAGTCGAAGCGGGTCAGGTATTCGATGCTGGCCTGATCGGCCAGGTCGTTCAGCGCGACTATCTCCAGGCCCGCCCCGGCGCCGCGCTCGTGCAAGGCGCGCAGCACGCAGCGGCCGATGCGGCCATAGCCATTGAGGGCGACGCGGTAGGGGCGATGGGACATGGCGATCTCGAATGGATGGCGACCGCAGGAGGGGTTGAGCCTGCGATACCCATCACGGCAGATCGATGGGTATCGCTTCGCTCACGCCATCCTACGCGTCCAGCAGTTCGTCGGCGGTGGCGAGGATGTTCTCGACGGTGAAGCCGAAGTGCTCGAACAGCGCCGGCGCCGGCGCCGACTCGCCGAAGCTGGTCATGCCGATGATGCGACCTTCCAGGCCGACGTACTTGTACCAGTAGTCGGCGTGCGAGGCCTCGATGGCGATGCGCGCGCCGACCTGCAGCGGCAGCACGGCCTGCTTGTAGGCGGCGTCCTGCTGGTCGAACACGCTGGTCGACGGCATCGACACCACGCGCACCTGGCGGCCCTGCTCCTGCAGCTTGGCCGCGGCCTGCATGGCCAGGCCAACCTCGGAGCCAGTGGCGATCAGGATCAGTTCCGGCTCGCCGCTGCAGTCTTTCAGCACGTAGCCACCACGGGCGATATCGCCCAGCTGCTGGGCATCGCGCGCCTGGTGCGGCAGGTTCTGGCGGCTGAAGATCAGCGCGGACGGGCCGTCATTACGCTCGATGGCGTGCTTCCAGGCCACCGCCGACTCCACCGCATCACACGGGCGCCAGGTGTCCAGATTCGGCGTGCCGCGCAGGCTGGCCAGCTGCTCGATCGGCTGGTGAGTCGGGCCGTCCTCGCCGAGGCCGATGGAGTCGTGGGTGAACACGTAGAGCACGCGCTGCTTCATCAGCGCCGACATGCGCACGGCGTTGCGCGCGTATTCCATGAAGATCAGGAAGGTCGCGCCGTAGGGCACGAAGCCGCCGTGCAGGGCGATGCCGTTCATGATCGCGCTCATGCCGAACTCGCGCACGCCGTAGAACAGGTAGTTGCCCGAAGCGTCCTCGGCGGTGACGCCCTTGCAGCCCTTCCACAGGGTCAGGTTGGAGCCGGCCAGGTCGGCCGAGCCGCCGAGAAATTCCGGCAGCAGCGGGCCGAAGGCGTTCAGCGCGTTCTGGCTGGCCTTGCGGCTGGCGATGGTCTCGCCCTTCTCGGCCACATCCTTGATATAGGCAGCGGCTTTGGCGGCGAAATCGGCCGGCAGCTCGCCAGCGATGCGGCGCTTGAACTCGGCAGCCAGCTCAGGATGGGCGGCGGCGTAGGCAGCGAACTTCTCGTTCCAGGCGGCCTCGGCGGCGGCGCCGGCTTCCTTGGCGTCCCACTCGGCATAGATCTCGGCCGGGATTTCGAAGGGGCCATGGTTCCAGCCCAGGGCGGCGCGGGTCAGGGCGATCTCGTCGTTGCCCAGCGGCGCGCCGTGGCACTCTTCCTTGCCCTGCTTGTTCGGCGAGCCGAAGCCGATGGTGGTCTTGCAGCAGATCAGGGTCGGCTGGTCCGCGCTCTTGCGCGCGGTGTCGATGGCCATCTTGATCTCTTCGGCGTCGTGGCCGTCGACGTTGCGGATCACCTGCCAGCCGTAGGCCTCGAAGCGCTTGGGCGTATCGTCGGTGAACCAGCCCTCGACCTCGCCGTCGATGGAGATGCCGTTGTCGTCGTAGAAGGCGATCAGCTTGCCCAGGCCCAGGGTGCCGGCCAGCGAGCAGACTTCATGGCTGATGCCTTCCATCATGCAGCCGTCGCCGAGGAAGGCGTAGGTGAAGTGGTCGACGATCTGGTGGCCGTCGCGGTTGAACTGCGCGCCCAGCACCTTCTCGGCGATGGCGAAGCCGACGGCGTTGGCGATGCCCTGGCCGAGCGGGCCGGTGGTGGTTTCCACGCCCGGGGTGTAGCCGTATTCCGGGTGGCCCGGGGTGCGGCTGTGCAGCTGGCGGAACTGCTTGAGGTCCTCGATGCCGAGGTCGTAGCCGGTCAGGTGCAGCAGCGAGTAGATCAGCATCGAACCATGGCCGTTGGACAGCACGAAGCGGTCGCGGTCGGCGAAATTCGGGTTGCTCGGGTTGTGCTTGAGGTAGTCGCGCCACAGCACTTCGGCGATGTCCGCCATGCCCATGGGGGCACCGGGGTGGCCGCTGTTGGCTTTCTGCACGGCATCCATGCTCAGGGCACGGATGGCATTGGCTCGCTCACGACGGCTGGGCATCGCTCAAATCTCCTACGGGGGGCTGCTTCTTGATGAAGGGGCGAAAAAGGCGGCCATTTTCGCCCAGCCGGCCCCCGCGGGGCAATGACAGATGGTCGCAGATCGCGCCGAATCAGCCCGCCTGCTCGCTCAACACGCTTACTGCCGGGCTGCCCGGCCCGGCCAGACAGGGCGCCTGGAACAGTTCGCCGTGCCAGACGCCGGCCAGGGTGCGGCTCAGTACCAGCGACCAGACCGCGCTCAGTTGCACCGTCAGCACCAGGCCGATCAGGGCGAAAAAGGCCAGGCCGGTCAGCGCCTGCAGCTCGAAGGTGGCCAGGGTGAACACCCCCAGCGGGAAGGTGAAGCCCCACCAGCCGAGGTTGAACGGCATGTTGTCGCGGATGTAGTGACGGGTGAACAGGCTGGCGATCACCAGCCACCAGAGCCCGGCGCCCCACAGCGCCAGGCCGCC
>NZ_AVOF01000850.1:0-636 GCF_000465935.2 Pseudomonas sp. EGD-AK9 | reverse complement strand
CCGCCACCTGGGTCGCGCCGGTGTCGAGCAGGAAGGTCACGTCCTGGCCGTCGATCTGCCCGTTGACCAGGTAATGGCCCTGGCGGCTGCTGGCCAGGCGCACCTCGACGAACCCCTCGCCCTGCACCGATTGCGGCACTTGGTTGGGGTTGCGCTGCTTGTCTTCCCAGTTGCCGAAGAAATGCGTGGCCAGCAGCAGGCCGGCGCCCCAGGCGAGCACCCACATTACC
The DNA here is from genome assembly GCF_000465935.2 of Pseudomonas sp. EGD-AK9. Lineage (NCBI taxonomy): Bacteria > Pseudomonadati > Pseudomonadota > Gammaproteobacteria > Pseudomonadales > Pseudomonadaceae > Pseudomonas > Pseudomonas sp. EGD-AK9. The sequence goes on along the minus strand of NZ_AVOF01000850.1, from coordinate 406 downwards.
CGTCCGGCGCGGCGGCCGGGCGTCTGCTCGCTCACGGACGACGGCTCCAGCCGCCCTTGGGCGCATTGAAGCGCCAGACCAGGGGGCGTTGCTCGCCGTCGGCGCGGGTCTGGCTACCATTGTCGACGCCGATCCAGGCGCCGTCCTGGTCGATCCACAGGGCCTCGGCCATGCCGTATTTCGGCGGGTAGCGACGCGCCTCGGCGAGCGCTTCGCCGGCGAACGACCAGCACAGCTCGGCCTCGCCGTTGCTCAGGGTGCGGCGGCAGATGCGATGAGCCTGGCGTTCGAGGGTGAACAGCTTCTCGCCGAAGTAGGCCAGGCCGGCGAAGTCGCGCGGTGCGGCGCGGCCGCCGAGCGCTGCGGGCGAGGGCTCTTCGCCGCTCTCGCTGATCAGCACGCAGCC
>NZ_AVOF01000849.1:0-636 GCF_000465935.2 Pseudomonas sp. EGD-AK9 | reverse complement strand
CAGTTCTGAAGACATGCCGCGGCGGGTACGACGGCAAAGGCCAATTTGTGATAAAAGAAGAGGCGGAAATGGAGCAGGCAGCCAGTCTGTTAGAACACGGAACTTGCATTCTTGAAAGCTGGGTTTCTTTTAAAATGGAACTGTCGGTGATCGTCGTCAGATCGGTAAACGGTGAAATTTCAACATTTCCGACAGCTGAAAACATTCATCACAACAATATTCTTTTCCAAAGCATCGTGCCCGCACGGGTAGAGAAAGGGATTCAGCAGAAGGCTGCTGATCTCGCAGTTAAGCTTGCAGATGAGCTTAACCTTGTCGGACCGCTTGCTGTTGAGATGTTCCTGACAGAGGACGGAGAGCTTTTGGTCAATGAACTGGCGCCAAGACCGCACAATTCTGGGCATTATACGCTGGACCTTTGCGAGACGAGCCAGTTTGAGCAGCATATCAGAGCGGTATGCGGGCTTCCGCTTGGGAAGACAGATTTGCTGAAGCCGGGCATGATGGTGAACCTTCTCGGCGATGAAGTGAAGCTTGTTGAGGAAGACCCGGAGCTTTTAAAAGAGGCAAAGCTATATATATACGGAAAACATGAAATCAAAAAAGGCCGCAAAATGGGGCATATTACATTTATGA
>NZ_AVOF01000848.1:0-638 GCF_000465935.2 Pseudomonas sp. EGD-AK9 | reverse complement strand
GAAGTACCAAAGGTCTCCTTCACCTACATCGTCAATAAAGCTGCGCCCTTTTTCATCTACAATTGTGACTCTTGCACTTCCGTAAATCATATAAGCCCATTCAGCTTCTTTATGCCAGTGAAGCTCGCGAATGGCGCCCGGCTTCAGCCGCATATTTACGGATGCAAGGTTTTCAGAAATCGGCAATTCACGTACTGTCACTTCACGGGCATATCCGCCCTTTTCTAATCGGTTATGAGTATCAGAGAACGAAAACTTCATATTGCTGACGGTGCCATGATCGGTTTCAGGCGGAATGAGCATATCAGGGTTTTGCCGATCTCTTTCAATATTGCGCGGGATTTTTACCGTTGCTCCTTTGTCTCCTCTAATTGGCTGCGGAATGTCATTTTGTTTTTTCATGAAATGTTTCCTCCTTACATTTAAATGTGATAGCAGAAAGAGAAGGTGAAAGGCCTTTCGTTTTCCCTTCTGTTTTGTTAAGTGAAAAAAACCAGTGAAAAGTCAACTTCGATTGAAAAATTATTTTTTTGCATGATCTTTCAGTTCTGTCATTAGTTCTATTAGTTGATCAAACTTCTTTTCGAATCGGGTCAGCAGATACATTGCAATCAGCGCGGGAAACCCCAAATTGCCGA
>NZ_AVOF01000847.1:0-642 GCF_000465935.2 Pseudomonas sp. EGD-AK9 | reverse complement strand
CTCGATGGCGCCGAGCATGCCGACACCGCGCACCTCGCCCACCAGCGGATGCTCGGCCAGCTCGCGCAGACGTTGCTGCAAATAGGGTGCCGTTTCCGTCCTGACCCGCTCGACTATGCCTTCTTCCTTGAGCAGGCGCAGGTTGGCCAGGCCCACCGCCGCCGCCACCGGGTGGCCGGAGTAGGTGAAGCCGTGGTTGAAGTCGCCGTGCGCCTCGATCGCCGCGAACACCTTGTCGCTGACGATCAGCCCGCCCATGGGCACGTAGCCCGAGGTCAGGCCCTTGGCGATGGTCATCAGATCGGGCTTGAGGCCGTAGTAGTCGCTGCCGAACCACTGGCCGGTACGGCCGAAGCCGCAGATCACCTCGTCGGCGACGAACAAAATGTCGTACTTGGCCAGGATTTCCTTGATCCGCGGCCAGTAGCTCTCGGGCGGGATGATCACGCCGCCGGCACCCTGGATCGGCTCGGCGATAAAGGCGGCGACATTCTCCACGCCCAGCTCGAGAATCTTCGCCTCCAGCTGGTCGGCGGCCCACAGGCCGAACTCGTCCGGGCTCTTGTCGCCCCCCTCGCCGAACCAGTAAGGCTGCGGGATATGGGCGATGCCGGGGATCGGCAGGTCGCCCTGCTCGTGCAT
>NZ_AVOF01000846.1:0-642 GCF_000465935.2 Pseudomonas sp. EGD-AK9 | reverse complement strand
CGGTGCTCGGCGAAATGCGCCACGCCGCACTGCGCGGCGAACTCGGCGGCCTGCGGGCCGGGATCGGCGATGGCGCAGAGCTGCGCCTCGGGCAGCTGGCGCAGGTGCTGCAGGTGCTGGCGGCCCATGACGCCAGCGCCGATCAGGGCGATACGCAGGGGAGAAGTCACGCGGGCGATCCTCTTGTCGTCGTCGAAGCGGAAGGCCAGGGGCTGACCTCTTTTTTAATTTAGAACTCAGTTCCAAAAAATTCGCAAGACGAAAATGACGGCGGAGGATTGCCTTTGGTCGGTAGTCGGCGGGGAAGATGCGGGGCGAGGGTCACTCCCGGATTGCATCCGGGCTACCGATCGGCGGCAGCTCGTGTGGGAGGCGCTTCAGCGGCGACACCAACAGGCGTCCGTCGCGGCTGAAGCCCCTCCCACAACCTGCCCGATGCCAGTTCGTAGGGCGGATGTCGCTGTTCACATCCGCCAAAACGGTGGATCGGTAAAGCGCGATCCACCCTAGGTCCAGACGAGGCGCAGGGCGGGTATCCCCGCCGCGAGGGGGCTCAGGCGAACAGTTCGGAAGCCGGGCTGGCGGCGGACAGTTCTGCGGCGGCGGCCAGCAGCTGCGGCGCCAGTGCGTGCAGCCGCGCCA
>NZ_AVOF01000845.1:0-641 GCF_000465935.2 Pseudomonas sp. EGD-AK9 | reverse complement strand
CTGATTGACGCCTCCGAGAAAAATGGGGTGCCTGTCCTCAGATCGCCGCTGAAAACGACAAGACTGTCAAGCCGTTTAACCAACTTCCTTGAGAGCAGGCTGGCGCCTACCACAGCAATTCATGGCGTTCTTGTCGATATATATGGTGTCGGCGTGCTGATCACAGGAAAGAGCGGCGTCGGAAAAAGCGAAACAGCGCTGGAGCTTGTGAAAAGAGGGCATCGCCTTGTCGCCGATGATTGCGTTGAAATTCGGCAGGAGGATCAGGATACTCTTGTCGGAAACGCTCCGGAATTAATTGAGCATCTCCTTGAAATCAGGGGGCTTGGCATTATCAACGTGATGACGCTATTTGGCGCTGGCGCGGTCAGAAGCAATAAACGAATCACGATTGTCATGAATCTTGAACTTTGGGAGCAGGGCAAGCAATACGACCGGCTCGGACTTGAGGAAGAGACCATGAAAATCATTGATACAGAAATCACAAAACTGACGATTCCCGTCCGTCCAGGCCGAAATCTTGCAGTCATCATCGAAGTGGCAGCAATGAACTTCAGATTGAAGCGGATGGGGCTGAATGCCGCTGAACAATTTACCAACAAGCTGGCGGACGTCATTGAAGACGGTGAACAAGAAGAATA
>NZ_AVOF01000844.1:0-641 GCF_000465935.2 Pseudomonas sp. EGD-AK9 | reverse complement strand
ATACTCTGCCTATTAAAGACAGAGATGCGGGGTGAAGGAATAGATGGAACCAATCGGCCGTTCCCTGCAGGGCGTAACCAGCAGGCCGGATTTCCAAAAACGTCTTGAACAAATGAAGGAAAAAGTCATGAAAGATCAAGATGTTCAAGCATTTTTGAAGGAAAACGAAGAAGTGATTGACCAAAAAATGATCGAAAAGAGTTTAAATAAGCTTTATGAATATATTGAACAAAGCAAGAATTGCTCCTATTGTTCGGAAGATGAAAACTGCAACAATTTGTTGGAGGGCTACCATCCAAAGCTTGTTGTCAGTGGGCGGTCTATTGATATCGAGTATTATGAATGTCCAGTCAAACGGAAGCTCGACCAGCAGAAGAAACAAAAGTCTCTTATGAAAAGCATGTATATCCAGCAGGATCTTCTCGGAGCGACGTTCCAGCAAGTTGATATCAGTGACCCGAGCAGGCTCGCGATGTTTCAGCATGTTACAGACTTCCTGAAAAGCTATAATGAGACGGGAAAAGGGAAAGGATTATATTTATACGGGAAATTTGGGGTAGGAAAAACGTTTATGCTCGCTGCAATTGCCAATGAGCTGGCGGAAAAAGAGTACTCCTCCATGATTGTCTATGTGCCTGAAT
>NZ_AVOF01000843.1:0-643 GCF_000465935.2 Pseudomonas sp. EGD-AK9 | reverse complement strand
AGCGTCCGTATCAACATAAAGCTTGATATCCATCAGATCACGAAGCCTTTTGTCTTCAAGAACAAGAATGCCTTCAAGGATAATAACATCCTTTGGCTCTACGTGAACCGTTTCTTCTGAACGTGTGTGAAGCTTATAGTCATAAATCGGCTTTTCAATCGGGCGGTAATTCAATAGATCCTGAATATGCTCGATTAAATAGTCATTATCAAACGCAAGCGGATGATCGTAGTTTGTGTTCAGCCTTTCTTCAAACGGAAGATGGCTTTGGTCTTTATAATAAAGGTCCTGCTGGATCATTAAAATTGAGTGTCCTTTAAACTGTTCATAAATGGACCGTGTGACACTCGTTTTTCCTGAACCGGAACCTCCTGCGATTCCAATGACTACTGGATTCTTACCCATGGGCTGTTACTTCCCCTTTCTCATCATGTTGCTCGGATAAATCTTTTTGTCTAGTTTGAATTTGACAATTTGCAGGGGATGGCGGGCAGCATCTAGCTCATTTCCGTCTTCGTCCCAAATGGTTTCAATCGTATGTGTAAAGTTTTCGATTTCTGGACCGAAAAATTCCACTTCGTCGCCTTTTTTGAAGAAATTGCGTTGCTGAAGCGTGACCATTTGTGTATCTTCATCATAATTC
>NZ_AVOF01000842.1:0-633 GCF_000465935.2 Pseudomonas sp. EGD-AK9 | reverse complement strand
TGTAGGTGAAGAGGATGCAGCCTTCATTTTAAAGTGGTACTCATATGAAAAAGCGGACGGTTAATACCGCCGCTCCAGCGTGTCGGCAAACCCCCGCATTCGTTGTCAGGACTGCGATTCGGTGCTCACGAATTAGAACATTCGCTCCGCTCCTATGCTCGTCCTTCCTAGACTTCAAGGGTTTTCAATCACGCTGAAAAGATGACAAAATCCTAAAATGAAAACCATTTTAGGATTTTGTCAACAATCTGAAGCGGCGGTTAATACCGCCGCTCTTTTTTTTGCACGCATAAAAACGAAAGAAGAAACCCGCCGCATAGTCCAAACAAATGGGCAATCATGTTAATATTGGAGTTGATAAACGACATGAGAACGGCAAATGCGAGCAGTGTGATGATCATTTTGGAATGCTCCTGCCCAATTAACTCATTGCGAAAAAGAACCATAAACAGGTATACGCCAAATAGCCCGAAAATGGCGCCTGAAGCCCCGACATGCACGTAATCAAGCGGCTCTGTAACATAAGTGCCGATATTGCCGATGATGCCGGAGCCGGCGTATACAAGAAGGAAACGCGCTTTTCCCAGCATGCGCTCCAAAGCCGGGGCAAATAAAAAGATGGACATGGAATTA
>NZ_AVOF01000841.1:0-643 GCF_000465935.2 Pseudomonas sp. EGD-AK9 | reverse complement strand
CAGATCCAACGCCTTTTTCTATCAGGGCGTGCGCAATCTGATTAGCTCTTATATTTAATTGGCGATAGGTCCAGCAATCGTCTCCCATTTTTAATGCAGCCGCTTCAGGTGTTTTGCGGGCTTGTTCCTCGAACAATTGGGATATCGTTTTGTTCACATAAGGACGCTCAGTTTCGTTAAACAATTGGATAACCTGTTGCTCCTCCGGCGGGACGATATTGATGTCACTGACGGCAACATCGGGATTTGTCAAAATGCAATCCAGTGCTTGCTTTAGATGCCCCTGAATCCTCAGCATCTCTTCCCGTTCATAAACGGCTGCGTTGTAGCTGAATTTGATATAAAATGATTCTCCCGGAACAATAACGATATTAAAGTCGTAATTTGTTTGCTCCGACATTGAAATGTCACTCAGCTTCAGAGCGCCTTCGTCATTTTCACTCTCCACGCTTAATGCCTGATGAAGCTGTACAGGGTAATTTTCAAAAACAAAAATATGATCGATCAACCCTTGCTTCAATGGACTATGGTTTTGAATCTCATAAAGCGGATAATACCCATGCTGTTCAGATGATAAAATATCCTCCTGTACGGCTTTGACCAGCGAAGAAAACGTTATGCCTTCCGCAGATCGGATTCGCAC
>NZ_AVOF01000840.1:0-14564 GCF_000465935.2 Pseudomonas sp. EGD-AK9 | reverse complement strand
AACGACACCACCCATCTCACGCCGAGTGCGAGCTGGATGCAGGCGCTTGCCGGCATGGCCGACGGCTTGCGCGGGCGCGGGGTGCGGGTGGCGTTCAGCGCGGTGCCGCCGTTGCAGCACTTCAGCGCCTTGCCCTGGCTGCTGCGCCAGCTGATGGGCTGGCGCGCGCGCCTGCTCGACGCCGAGCTGCGCAGGCTCAGTGGGTGTCTGGGGGCAGAGTATTGCGCGCTGGAGTTGCCGTTCGAGCCGCGTTACCTGGCCGAGGACGGCTATCACCCCTCGGCGCTGGGTTACCGGCTGTGGGCCGAGGGCCTGGCCGAGCGTCTCACTCCGCTGCTGCGGCGTCCGCTTTGAGCTTTTCCGTCTGCCAGACCCGCACGCTTTTCACCCGGTTCTCCGTCGCCTGCAGGATCTCCAGGCGGTAGGGGCCGATCTTCAGGCACACGGCGCTGTCGGGAATGCTCTCCAGCGCCTCGGTGATCAGGCCGTTGAGGGTCTTGGGGCCCTCGCTGGGCAGGTGCCAGCCGAGGGTCTTGTTCAGTTCGCGAATGTAGGCGGCGCCGTCGATCACGTAGGTGCCGTCGTCCTGCGGGTGGATGTCGGGGCTGCGCAGGCTGTCCTGGTTGCTGAAGTCGCCGACTATCTCCTCGAGGATGTCTTCCAGGGTGACGATGCCGATCACCTCGCCGTACTCGTCGACCACTATGCCGATGCGCCGCTTGTGCTTCTGGAAGTTGATCAGCTGGGTCGACAGCGGGGTGTTCTCCGGCACGAAGTAGGGTTCGTGGCAGGCCGCCAGCAGGGCTTCCTTGGTCAGCTGGTTGTGGCTGAGCAGGCGGGCGATCTGGCGCATGTGCACCACGCCCTCGATCTGGTTGATGTCGCCGCGGAACACCGGCAGGCGGGTGTGCGGGGTGGTGCGCAGCTGGCCGACGATGCTTTCCAGGTCGTCGTCCAGGTCGATGCCGGCCACCTCGTTGCGCGGGATCATGATGTCGTCCACCGTCACCCGTTCCAGGTCGAGGATGCCCAGCAGCATGTTCTGCCGGTTCTTCGGCAGCTCTGCGCCGGATTCGCGCACCACGCTGCGCAGTTCCTCGGTGGACAGGCTGTCGCTGGCGCGTTGCGCCGGGTCGATGCCGAACAGGCGCAGCAGGCCGTTGCTGATCGCGCTGGTCAGCCAGACCACCGGGTAGAGCAGGCGCTGCAGCAGGTTGAGCAGGCGGCTGGCGGGGAAGGCCACCAGTTCCGGGCGCAGCGCGGCCAGGGTCTTGGGGGTGATCTCGCCGAAGATCAGCACGACGATGGTCAGGCCGGCGGTGGCGATGGCGATGCCGGCCTCGCCCCACAGGTCCACCGCCAGCACCGTGGCGATGGAGGCGGCGAGGATGTTGACCACGTTGTTGCCGACCAGGATGGTGCCGAGCAGGCGGTCCGGGCGGTCGAGCAGGCGGGTCACCCGCTTGGCGCCCTTGTGCCCTTCCTTGGCCAGGTGCTTGAGCCGGTAGCGGTTGAGGCTGAGCATGCCGGTCTCGGAGCTGGAGAAGAACGCCGAGCAGAGGATGAGAAAGATCAGCAGGCCGAGCAGGTAGCTCGCATGAAGGTCGTCCAAGGAAGGCGCCTCAGATGTGCAGGATGAATTCGCGCACCAGCTTGCTGCCGAAGTAGGCCAGCATCAGCAGGCAGAACCCGGCCAGGGTCCAGCGAATGGCCTTGTGCCCGCGCCAGCCCAAGCGGTGGCGACCCCACAGCAGCACGGCGAACACCACCCAGGCGAAGCTGGAAAGGATGGTCTTGTGCGCCAGGTGCTGGGCGAGCAGGTCGTCGAGAAACAGCGCGCCGGACAGCAGCGACAACGACAGCAGCAGCCAGCCGGCCCAGAGGAAACCGAACAGCAGGCTCTCCATGGTCTGCAGCGGCGGGAAGTTCTTGATCAGCCCGGACGGGTGCTTGTGCTTGAGCTGATAGTCCTGCAGCAGCAGCAGGATCGACTGGAACACGGCGATGGTGAGCATGCCGTAGGCCAGGATCGACAGCAGGATATGGGCCAGGATGCCGGGGTGTTCGTCGATCGGGCGTATGGTGCCCGAGGGCAGGAACTCGGCGGCCAGCACGGTCAGCCCGCCCAGGGGGAACAGCAGCAGCAGCAGGTTCTCCACCGGGATGCGCAGGCAGGCCAGCAGGGTCAGGGCGATCACCGCGTAGGCGATCAGGCTGGCGGCATTGAAGAAGTCCAGGGTCAGGCCGTGGACGTCGTGCAGCTGGAGGAACAGGCTGCCGCCGTGGAAGCACAGGGCGAGCACGCCGAGCAACGCCAGCAGGCGCTTGTCGGGGGTGCTGCGCTGAGTCAGGCGCAGGCCCTGGTAGGTGGCGGCGCCGGCGTACAGGCAGGCGGCGGCGAGGCTGGGCAGCAGAGGGTGCATAAATCCGTGTAAGGCGAGCCCGAAAGGCGCTGAGTGTGGCACAGATGATCGCCCGCACGAAAGACCGCTGGCGGTGTCGGTGGCGCGGCGACTTGGCTATAATCCGCCGCCTGTCGTACACCCGACTCCGGTCGAGCCGCACTTCCAAAGGAACGCGCATGTTCGAAAATCTTACCGATCGCCTGTCCCAGACCCTGCGTAACGTCACGGGCAAGGCCAAGCTCAGCGAAGACAACATCAAGGACACCCTGCGCGAGGTGCGCATGGCCCTGCTCGAGGCCGACGTGGCCCTGCCGGTGGTCAAGGACTTCGTCGCCAAGGTCAAGGACCGCGCGGTCGGCACCGAGGTGTCGAAGAGCCTGACCCCGGGCCAGGCCTTCGTGAAGATCGTCCGCGCCGAGCTGGAAGAGCTGATGGGCGCGGCCAACGAGGATCTGGCACTGAATGCCGCGCCGCCGGCCGTGGTACTGATGGCCGGCCTGCAGGGGGCGGGCAAGACCACCACTGCCGGCAAGCTGGCCAAGTTCCTCAAGGAGCGCAAGAAGAAGTCGGTGTTGCTGGTCTCGGCCGACGTCTACCGTCCGGCGGCGATCAAGCAGCTGGAAACCCTGGCTGGCGACCTGGGCGTGACCTTCTTCCCCTCCGATGCCAGCCAGAAGCCGGTGGACATCGCCAATGCGGCGATCCGCGAAGCCAAGCTGAAGTTCATCGACGTGGTCATTCTCGATACCGCCGGTCGTCTGGCCATCGACGCCGAGATGATGGCCGAGATCCAGGCCCTGCACGCCGCGGTCAAGCCGGTGGAAACCCTGTTCGTGGTCGATGCCATGACCGGCCAGGACGCCGCCAATACCGCCAAGGCCTTCAGCGACGCGCTGCCACTGACCGGCGTGGTGCTGACCAAGGTCGACGGCGACGCCCGCGGCGGTGCCGCGCTGTCGGTGCGGCATATCACCGGCAAGCCGATCAAGTTCATCGGCATGGGCGAGAAGAGCGACGCGCTCGAGCCCTTCCACCCGGATCGTATCGCCTCGCGCATCCTCGGCATGGGCGACGTGCTCAGCCTGATCGAACAGGCCGAGCAGACCCTCGACCGCGAGAAGGCCGAGAAGCTCACCAAGAAGCTGAAGAAGGGCAAGGGCTTCGATCTCGAGGACTTCCGCGACCAGCTGCAGCAGATGAAGAACATGGGCGGCCTCGGCGGCCTGATGGACAAGCTGCCGTCCATCGGCGGGGTCAACCTGGCGCAGATGGGCAACGCCCAGGGCGCGGCGGAGAAGCAGTTCAAGCAGATGGAGGCGATCATCAATTCGATGACCCCGGCCGAGCGTCGCGACCCGGATATCATCAGCGGCTCGCGCAAGCGCCGTATCGCCCTGGGTTCCGGCACCCAGGTGCAGGACATCGGTCGGCTGATCAAGCAGCACAAGCAGATGCAGAAGATGATGAAGAAATTCACCGCCAAGGGCGGCATGGCCAAGATGATGCGCGGTATGGGCGGCATGTTGCCCGGCGGCGGCATGCCGAAATTCTAGGGCCTGCGCCCCGGCCGATGGCCGGGCGGAAAAAGAGATTTGCAAACCGCCGCATAATCCTTAAAATATGCGGCCTTTCGGGCCTAGGCCCATTTTAAGTGTGTGCCTTAAGTTAGCACCGACTACAGGAACGATGTTCACATGGTAACCATCCGTCTTGCTCGTGGCGGCTCCAAAAAGCGCCCCTTCTACCACCTGACCGTGACCAACAGCCGCAATGCGCGCGATGGTCGTTTCGTTGAGCGCATCGGCTTCTTCAACCCGATCGCTGCCGGTGGCGAAGTGCGTCTGTCCGTCGACCAGGAGCGCGCGACCTACTGGCTGGGCCAGGGCGCTCAGCCGTCTGAGCGTGTTGCTCAGCTGCTCAAGGAAGCTGCCAAGGCTGCCGCCTAAGCACTTTTATGAGTACGACGCCGGCCGTCGCCGAGGATCTGGTGGTTCTCGGCAAGATTGTTTCGGTGCACGGCGTCAGGGGCGAAGTGAAGGTCTATTCCTTTACCGATCCCATCGATAACGTGCTCGATTACCCGCGCTGGACGCTCAGGCGTGACGGCGAGGTAAAGCAAGTGGAACTGGCCAGCGGCCGCCTGCAAGGCAAGGTGCTGGTTGCCAAGTTGAAAGGTCTGGATGATCGCGAGATTGCGCGTACCTACGCCGGTTTCGAGATCTGCGTGCCGCGTGGCGAGCTGCCCGACCTGGATGATGGCGAGTTCTACTGGTACCAGTTGCAAGGTCTGAAGGTCGTCGATCAGGCGGGGCAGTTGCTCGGCGTGGTCGATCATCTGTTCGAGACCGGTGCCAACGATGTGATGGTGGTCAAGCCCTGCGCGGGCAGCCTGGACGAGCGCGAGCGCCTGTTGCCCTACACCGGGCAGTGCGTGCTGGCGGTGGACCTGGCAGCCGGCGAGATGCGGGTCGACTGGGATGCGGACTTCTAAGGCCTATGCGCGTCGAAGTCATCACCCTGTTCCCGGAAATGTTTGCCGCCATCGGCGAGTACGGCATCACCAGTCGTGCGGTCAGGCAGGAGCTGCTCAAGCTGCACTGCTGGAATCCGCGGGACTACACCACGGATCGCCACCATACGGTGGACGACCGCCCCTTCGGCGGTGGCCCGGGGATGGTGATGAAGATCAAGCCTCTCGAGGACGCCCTGGCCAGTGCCAGGCAGGCCGCGGGGGAGGCGGCGAAGGTGATCTACCTGTCGCCGCAGGGGCGTCGTCTGAATCAGGCGGCGGTCCGCGAGCTGGCGCAGGAGCAGGCACTGATCCTGATCGCCGGTCGTTACGAAGGTATCGACGAGCGTTTCATCGAAACGCATGTCGACGAGGAATGGTCGATTGGCGACTACGTCCTGTCCGGTGGCGAGCTGCCGGCCATGGTGCTGATCGACGCGGTGACGCGCCTTTTGCCTGGTGCATTGGGTCATGCCGATTCGGCCGAGGAGGACTCCTTTACGGATGGCCTGCTCGACTGCCCGCACTACACCCGTCCGGAGGTGTATGCGGATAAACGTGTTCCCGAGGTGTTGCTTAGTGGCAACCACGAACACATCCGGCGCTGGCGTTTGCAGCAGTCCCTTGGGCGGACCTGGGAACGTCGCACCGATCTTCTGGATAGCCGCTCGCTTTCTGGAGAAGAGAAAAAGCTGCTGGAGGAATACATCCGCCAGCGGGACGATAGTTAACGTATCGATGGCAGGCCGGGAGGCTTGTCTTAGGAGCGCAGCATGACCAACAAGATTATCCAGATGCTCGAAGCCGAGCAGATGAACAAAGAAATCCCGAGCTTCGCCCCGGGCGACACCGTGATCGTTCAGGTGAAGGTGAAGGAAGGCGACCGTCAGCGTCTGCAGGCCTTCGAAGGCGTAGTCATCGCCAAGCGTAACCGCGGCCTGAACAGCGCCTTCACCGTGCGCAAGATCTCCAGCGGTGTGGGCGTCGAGCGTACCTTCCAGACCTACTCGCCGCTGGTCGACAGCCTGAGCGTCAAGCGTCGCGGCGACGTGCGCAAGGCCAAGCTGTACTACCTGCGCGACCTGTCCGGCAAAGCCGCGCGCATCAAGGAAAAGCTGTCCTAAGTTCGGACGCCTTTCTGAAAGAAGCAGCCTACGGGCTGCTTTTTTCGTTTCTGGGCCCGTCGACCGGCGGGTTTCGCGGCCCGGCCGAACCACATCGATTGCGAGCAGTAGTGGCATGAGTCCGAGAGAGCAAGAAATCCAGCGGCGCATCGCGCTGTCGGAAACCCGCGTGACCAAGGCGGTGTTCCCGCCGAGTACCAATCACCACAACACTCTGTTCGGCGGCACGGCGCTGGCCTGGATGGACGAGGTGTCCTTTATCGCCGCCACGCGGTTCTGCCGCTTGCCGCTGGTCACCGTGTCCAGCGACCGCATCGACTTCAAGCATGCGATTCCGGCCGGCTCCATCGTCGAGCTGGTCGGGCGGGTGAGCAAGGTGGGCAACACCAGCCTCAAGGTTGCGGTCGAGGTGTTCGTCGAGGGGCTGTATCAGGAAGGGCGCGAGCACGCCATCAGTGGCAGTTTCAGTTTCGTCGCGGTCGACGAGCGGCAGAAGCCGGTGCCGGTGCTGCCGGGCTTTGCGCCGGAGGCGGGCGTCAGGGACGCAGGCTGATCTTCAGGCTGGCCTGCGACAGGTCGATGTTGTGCAGGCTGAGGCTGCCGAAGCTCTGTCCGGCGGGGGCGTCCTTGACGCGGATATTGTCGAAGCGCAGTTCGCCGATGGAGCTGGGCAGGTTGACGTTGAACGAGCCGTCGTCGTTCAGTGTCGAACGCAGCTTGCTGGTGTCGTACTGCACGTCGCGCAGGCCGGTCTCGGCATCCAGGTTGTCCAGCGCCGGCATCACCAGCTTGGCCAGCTGCTTGACCGTGCCCAGGCCGTCGCCGCTTTCGGCGCGCAGCAGCAGACCCTGCAGGGCGTCGTCCAGGCCCTGGGCGCTGACCGCGCTCATTTCCGTGTCGCTCAGCGCCTGCATGCCCTGCGCGGTCTCCTGGCGGCTGATGCTGCTGGGCGGCTGCAGCCGCTGGATGTCGGCGCTGGCCATCTGAAAGGGGCTCATCAGGGCGGCCACCAGGGTGGCGGCCAGGCGCAAGTTGCTCTGCTTCTTCAGGGCCTTGCTCAGCTGCTTCTGGGTCAGCAGCCCTTGCTCGATCAGTACTTCGCCCAGGCGCTTGTGGCTGACGAGTTGCACTTTGATCGCCGCGTCCAGCTGTGCGGGGGTGATCAGGCCCTTGTTGATCAGGATCTGGCCGAGACGGGAGTGGGCGTGATTGGGCATGGCGCTACCGGTGGCGTGATGGCAGGGTGCAATCATGGCGCCGCCCACTCCGGCTGTCACCCAACCAAGGATAGGCTTGCCGGGCCACTGGTCGTATGACGCGGCGCGATGACCGACCGACGGTTGTCCGCCTGTTTCCATTGGTTGCACTCGTCCTGTCGGTCTCGGCTGTGGAACACTAGGCGCCCTCTGCCTGCGAAGAGTCCTCATGGCCACCCTGTCCCATCCCTTGATCGAGCGTTTCCTCGAGGCCCAGTGGTTCGAGAAGGGGCTGTCCGCCCATACCCGCGCCGCCTACCGCAGCGACCTGGAACACTTCAACGCCTGGCTCGACGCGCGCGGCCTGGCGCTTGCGCAGATCGGCCGCGAGGCGCTGCTCGATCACCTGGCCTGGCGCCTGGAGCAGGGCTATCAGGCGCGCTCCACCGCGCGTTTTCTCTCCGGGCTGCGCGGCTTCTACCGCTTTCTGCTGCGCGAGGGGCTGATCGGCGAAGACCCCAGCCTGCAGGTCGAGTTGCCGCAGATCGGCCGGCCGCTGCCCAAGTCGCTGTCCGAGGCGGACGTCGAGGCGCTGCTGCAGGCGCCGGATCTGGACGACCCCATCGGCCTGCGCGACCGCGCCATGCTCGAGGTGCTGTATGCTTGTGGCCTGCGGGTGACCGAGCTGGTCTCGTTGAGCCTGGAGCAGGTCAATTTGCGCCAGGGCGTGCTGCGGGTGTTCGGCAAGGGCAGCAAGGAACGCCTGGTGCCGCTGGGCGAGGAGGCCATCGCCTGGATCGAGCGCTACAGCCGCGAGGCGCGCCCGCTGCTGCTCGGCGGCAAGCCCAGCGACGTGCTGTTCCCCAGTCTGCGTGGCGAGCAGATGACCCGCCAGACCTTCTGGCACCGGATCAAGCATCAGGCCCGGGTGGCCGGCATCGCCAAGCCGCTGTCGCCGCACACCCTGCGCCATGCCTTCGCCACCCACCTGCTCAACCATGGCGCCGACCTGCGCGTGGTGCAGATGCTGCTGGGCCATAGCGACCTGTCCACCACGCAGATCTACACCCATATCGCCAGGGCGCGCCTGCAGGAGTTGCACGCGCTGCACCATCCGCGTGGCTAGGCCTGCCGTCCGGTCGTCAGCGAGCTGCCTGGCCGGCCATCTGTGGTAGGCTGTATCGATCTTCGCCCGTCCCTCGTTCGACAGGAGTGTTCATGTCCCTGACCCGTATTTCCGTTGCTCTGGCGCTGGTGCTGGGCAGCAGTCTCAGCCTGGCCGCCGATCCCGATCAGGCCATCCGCCAGAGCCTGACCTCGCTGGATGCACGCCTGCCGATCGAGGCCATCGCCGAGAGCCCGATGCCGGGCATCTATCAGGTTCAGCTCAAGGGCGGGCGCCAGCTCTACACCAGTGCCGACGGCCAGTTCCTCTTGCAGGGCTACCTGTTCCAGGTCAAGGACGGCAAGGCGATCAACCTCACCGAGATCGAGGAAAGTCGCGCGGTGGCCAAGCAGGTCAACGCCATCCCGGTCGAGGAGATGGTGGTATTCGCAGCTCAGGACAAGAAGACCCATATCACCGTGTTCACCGACACCGACTGCGGCTACTGCCAGAAGCTGCACAGCGAGGTACCCGAGCTCAACCGCCTGGGCGTCGAGGTACGTTACCTGGCCTTTCCGCGTCAGGGGCTGAACAGTCCGGCGGCCAAGGAGCTGGTCAATGTCTGGTGCGCCAAGGATCCGCAGGAGGCGATGAACCTGGCCAAGACCCGCCAGCCGGTGCCCGAGGCCAACTGCGACAACCCGGTGGCCAAGCAGTACCAGCTGGGGCAGATGATCGGGGTCAACGGCACGCCGGCCATCGTCCTGGCCAATGGCAAGATGATCCCGGGCTATCAGCCGGCGCCGCAGCTGGCCAAGATCGCCCTGGAGTCCAACTGAGCCGTGGATTGACTAACAAACAGCCGCTTCGTAATGTGCGGCTCTTTTCGGCGGCCGGAGCATGCTCCGGCCGTTTTACGCAGTGCTGATGGGGAATTGAGTGTGAAGCCGGTCAAAGTGGGCATCTGTGGGTTGGGTACCGTCGGTGGCGGTACCTTGAATGTACTCAAGCGCAACGCCGAGGAAATTACCCGGCGCGCCGGTCGCGGCATCGAGATTGCCCAGATCGCCATTCGCTCGCCCAAGCCGCAGTACGACATTACCGGCATCGCCACCACCAATGACGTGTTCGCCGTCGCGAGCAATCCCGAGATCGATATCGTCATCGAGCTGATCGGTGGCTACACCCTGGCCCGCGATCTGGTGCTCAAGGCCATCGACAACGGCAAGCACGTGGTCACCGCCAACAAGGCGCTGATCGCCGTGCATGGCAACGAGATCTTCGCCAAGGCGCGCGAGAAGGGCGTGATCGTCGCCTTCGAGGCCGCCGTGGCCGGCGGCATTCCGGTGATCAAGGCGATCCGCGAGGGCCTCGCCGCCAACCGCATCAACTGGTTGGCCGGGATCATCAACGGCACCGGCAACTTCATCCTGACCGAAATGCGCGAGAAGGGCCGCGCCTTCGACGACGTGCTCAAGGAAGCCC
The DNA here is from genome assembly GCF_000465935.2 of Pseudomonas sp. EGD-AK9. NCBI lineage: Bacteria > Pseudomonadati > Pseudomonadota > Gammaproteobacteria > Pseudomonadales > Pseudomonadaceae > Pseudomonas > Pseudomonas sp. EGD-AK9. Next base: position 4,740 of record NZ_AVOF01000840.1, on the reverse strand, counting down.
AGGCGTTGGGCTACGCCGAGGCCGACCCGACCTTCGACGTCGAGGGCATCGACGCCGCGCACAAGCTGACCATTCTCGCCTCCATCGCCTTCGGTATCCCGCTGCAGTTCGACAAGGCCTACACCGAAGGCATCACCCGCCTGACCACGGCGGACGTCAACTACGCCGAGGCGCTGGGCTATCGCATCAAGCACCTGGGCGTGGCCCGCCGTACCGAGGCCGGTTTCGAGCTGCGCGTGCACCCGACGCTGATCCCGGCCGATCGCCTGATCGCCAATGTCAACGGCGTGATGAACGCGGTGATGGTCAATGGCGATGCCGTGGGCAGCACCCTGTATTACGGTGCCGGCGCCGGCATGGAGCCGACCGCCTCGGCGGTGGTGGCCGACCTGGTCGACGTGGTGCGTGCGCTGACCACCGACCCGACCAACCGCGTGCCGCACCTGGCCTTCCAGCCGGATTCGCTGTCCGATCACCCGATCCTGCCCATCGAGCAGTGCGAGAGCGCCTACTACCTGCGCATCCAGGCCAAGGACCATCCGGGCGTGCTGGCCCAGGTGGCGAGCATCCTCTCCGAGCGCGGCATCAACATCGAGTCGATCATGCAGAAGGAAGTCGAGGAGCAGGACGGCCTGGTGCCGATGATCCTGGTCACCCATCGCGTGGAGGAGGCGAGTATCCTCGATGCCATCGCCGCCATGGAAGCGCTGGACGGCGTGGCCTCGCCCATCGTCCGTATCCGCGTCGAGCAGCTCAACTAATCCCGTGTCCGCCCGCAGGTCTTGGCCTGCGGGTGCAGTAGAACGAAGGTTTATCCCATGCGCTATATCAGTACTCGCGGCCAGGCGCCGGCCCTGAATTTCGAAGACGTGCTGCTGGCTGGCCTGGCCAGCGACGGCGGCCTCTACGTGCCGGAAAATCTGCCGCGTTTCACCGTCGAGGAAATCGCCTCCTGGGCCGGCCTGCCCTATCATGAGCTGGCGTTCCGGGTGATGCGCCCGTTCGTTGCTGGCAGCATCGCTGACGCCGACTTCAAGAAGATTCTCGAGGAAACCTACGGCGTGTTCGCCCACAACGCTGTGGCGCCGCTGCGCCAGCTCAACGGCAACGAGTGGGTGCTGGAGCTGTTCCACGGCCCGACCCTGGCGTTCAAGGACTTCGCCCTGCAGCTGCTCGGCCGCCTGCTCGACCATGTGCTGGCCAAGCGCGGTGAGCGCGTGGTGATCATGGGCGCCACCAGCGGCGATACCGGCTCGGCGGCCATCGAAGGCTGCAAGGCCTGCGACAACGTCGACATCTTCATCATGCACCCGCACAACCGTGTGTCTGAAGTGCAGCGCCGGCAGATGACCACCATCCTCGGTGAGAACATCCACAACATCGCCATCGAGGGCAATTTCGACGACTGCCAGGAGATGGTCAAGGCCAGCTTCGCCGACCAGGGCTTCCTCAAGGGTACCCGCCTGGTGGCGGTCAACTCGATCAACTGGGCGCGGATCATGGCCCAGATCGTCTACTACTTCCACGCCGCACTGCAGCTCGGCGCGCCGGCTCGCTCCATCGCCTTCTCGGTGCCGACCGGCAACTTCGGCGACATTTTTGCGGGGTATTTGGCTCGCAATATGGGCCTGCCGGTCAGCCAACTGATCGTCGCCACCAACCGCAACGACATCCTGCACCGCTTTATGTCCGGCAACCGCTACGTCAAGGACACCCTGCATCCGACCCTGTCGCCGTCGATGGACATCATGGTGTCGTCCAACTTCGAGCGCCTGCTGTTCGACCTGCATGGCCGCAACGGCGCCGCCATCGCCGGGCTGATGGAAACCTTCAAGCAGGGCGGCGGCTTCAGTGTCGAGGACGATCGCTGGACCGAGGCGCGCAAGCTGTTCGATTCGCTGGCGGTGGACGACGCGCAGACCTGCGAGACCATCGCCGAGGTCTATGCCGAGTGCGGCGAGCTGCTCGACCCGCACACCGCCATCGGCGTGCGCGCCGCCCGCGAATGCCGGCGCAGCCTGGCCACGCCCATGGTGGTGCTGGGCACCGCGCACCCGGTCAAGTTTCCCGAAGCGGTGGAAAAGGCTGGCATCGACGCGGTGCCGGCGTTGCCGCCGCACCTGGCCGACCTGTTCCAGCGCGAGGAGCGCTGCACCGTGCTGGCCAACGACCTGAAGACCGTGCAGCAGTTCGTCGCCGCTCACGGCAACCGCGGCAAGCCGCTGTAAGCGTCATCCCTGGCAATGCAAACCGGCGCCCTCGTGGCGCCGGTTTCGTTTTGCTGGCTGGCGCCTCGACCCGAGCGCAGCGATCCCCGGGGTCGATGGCCGAGTCAGCCGCCGAAGATCAGTGCCAGCAGTGCGCTCAGGCCGATCAGCGCCAGCCAGATCAGGGCGTTGAGCCTACTGGCGAGGAGGATGGCCGGCCCGCGCGGGCGAATCGGTGGATTCTCTTCCAGATACAGATCAACGCGCCGGGTCGCCTCTTCCTCGCTCAGGCGCTGACGCAGGCGCAGCAGCTCGATGGCCGCCTCGCGCTGCTCCAGGCGCAGCAGGCGGCGTACCTCCTCCGGCAGCTCGTCCACGGCCTCAGATCGCGCCCGAATCGCGCAGCGCGGTGATCTGCGCGGCGTCGTAGCCCAGGCTGGCGAGCACCTGGTCGTTGTGCTCGCCCAGTGCCGGGCCGGTCCATTCCACCGAGCCGGGGGTGTCGGACAGCTTGGGCACTATGCCGGGCATCTTGAACGCCTTGCCGTCGGGGAGCTTGGCCGAAAGGAACATCTCGCGGGCGAGAAACTGCGGGTCGTCGAGCATGTCCGCCGCCGAGTAGATGCGGCTGGCCGGCACCTCGGCGCGCTTGAGCAGCGCTTCCACCTCGCTCAGCGGCAGGCTCGCCGCCCAGCGGTCGATCACCCCGTACAGCTCGTCGCGCCGCGCATCGCGCCCGGCGTTGTCGGCCAGGTCCGGGGCTTCGGCCAGATCGGCACGGTCGATGGCGCGCATAAAGCGCTGGAAGATCGCATCGCCGTTGGCGCCGATCTGGATATGCCGGCCGTCGGCGCAGGTGTGGATGGAGGAGGGGGTGATGCCGGGCATGATATTGCCGCTGCGCTCGCGCACGAAGCCGAACACGTCGAACTCCGGCACCATCGACTCCATCATGGCGAACACCGCCTCGTACAGCGCCACGTCCACCACCTGGCCGCTGCCACCGTTGACCTCGCGTTGGCGCAGCGCCATCAGTGCGCCGATCACGCCCCACAGCGCGGCGATGGAATCGCCGATGCTGATGCCGGTGCGCACCGGCGGGCGGTCCTCGAAGCCGGTGATATAGCGCAGCCCGCCCATGGACTCGCCGACCGCACCGAAGCCCGGCTGATCCTTCAGCGGCCCGCTCTGGCCGAAGCCGGACAGGCGCACCATCACCAGCTTGGGGTTCAGCGCGTGCAGCACGTCCCAGCCCAGGCCGAGCTTCTCCAGCACGCCGGGGCGGAAGTTCTCGATCAGGATATCGGCGTCCGCCAGCAGCTGTTTCAGCACCTCCAGGCCCTGCGGGTGCTTGAGGTTAAGGGTGATCGAGCGCTTGTTGCGCGCCTGCACGAACCACCACAGCGAGGTGCCCTCGTAGAGCTTGCGCCACTTGCGCAGCGGGTCGCCGCCGTCGGGCGATTCCACCTTGATCACCTCGGCGCCGAACTCGGCGCAGATGCGCGCGGCGAAGGGGCCGGCGATCAGACTGCCGAGTTCGATCACTTTCAGGCCGGCGAGGGGTTTGCTGGGCGCGCTCATGGTGGCTCCTGTGGTTGCAATGCCTGCAAGCCTATTGCATTGGCGGTGGCCTGGCCACGGGCGCATCGCTAGGGCACTGGCCGAAGGATCAGGGTAGACTTGCCGCCTTTACGACCAGCCAAGAAGCCCGCCATGGCCCTGCCATCGACCACCTACAAGATCGACCTGAACCTCACCGACATGGACCGCAGCGTCTACGAGAGCCTGCGTTTCACCGTCGCCCGTCACCCTTCGGAGACCGAGGAGCGCCTGGCCGCGCGGCTGATCGCTTACGCGCTGTTCTATCACGAGCAACTGGCCTTCGGCCGCGGCCTGTCGGACGTCGACGAGCCGGCGCTGTGGGAGAAGAGCCTGGATGGCCGCGTGCTGCACTGGATCGAGGTCGGCCAGCCGGACAGCGAGCGCATCACCTGGTGCTCGCGGCGTACCGAGAAGTTCAGCCTGGTGGCCTACGGCAATCTGCGCGTGTGGCAGAGCAAGGAACTGGACCCGGTGCGCAGCCTGAAGAACATCAACGTAGTCGCCCTCGGCCAGGAGGCCTTGGCCGACCTGGCGCTGGACCTGCCGCGCTCGCTGTCCTGGAGCCTGATGATCAGCGACGGCGAGCTGTTCGTCACCGACGAGCGTGGCCAGCACGAGATTCCCCTGGAGTGGCTGGCCGGCGAGCGCGGCTGAGGCGGCTTGCGGGAGCGGTTGCTCAGGCGCACCACTGCGCCAGTATGCGACGCTGCTGACGCTGCGCCTCGTCGAGGGCGATGGGCCACAGGCGCACCCGACTGCCAGGCAGGCATTGCGCCAGACGCGCCACCGCCAGCGGGGTGAGGGCGCCCAGGCGCGGGTAGCCGCCGATGGTCTGGCGGTCGTTGAGCAGGACGATGGGCTGGCCGTCGCTGGGCACCTGGATCGCCCCCAGTGGCACGCCCTCGGACACCATCGACCGGCGCGCGCACTG
>NZ_AVOF01000839.1:0-645 GCF_000465935.2 Pseudomonas sp. EGD-AK9 | reverse complement strand
AATACCGGAATAAACGGAAGCGCAATACTAGCGGCGGCAGTAGAAAAAGCAGTAAAAATGGCTGTCATTCTGAAAGCGTGCCTCAGCATGCTTTCATGAAGCTTAGGATTTGACTCGGCAATGAATTTAGAAATGGATATCGGCAGTTCCAGGCTCGCGATGACAATAATTAAAAAGATCGTGGGCAAAATACTCATGTAAAGCCCCATCCCATGCTCGCCAAGCTCCCGCGCCAAAATCATATTGACGACAAATTCAAGGCATTCAGCGAAAAAGGCGGCAATGGATAAAAGAATGATCCCTTTCACAAATCGATTCATGATGTCTCTCCTTGTCTCTTGTACTACCAACATCATATGAGACAAGTTCAAAAATTATTTTATTTTTACTCTTTATATGAAAAAAAGCACAGCTGAGACAAATTGTCTCTTCTATGCTTAGACGGCAAAAACGTGTCTGCCGATTTTTTCTACAATTTTTCTTGAACGAATCCAATTATCTGACGCTGTTTTCGGATTATAAAAGAATATGGCATCTGTTTCTCTATTTTTTGAGGACAGCGCTTCTTCGGCAGCTTCAATCGATTCTTTATCAGGCTTTTGATTAATGCTCCCGTTTGCGACCGGTTCAAAGGCGTTTTTCTGA
>NZ_AVOF01000838.1:0-647 GCF_000465935.2 Pseudomonas sp. EGD-AK9 | reverse complement strand
GCGGGCTCCAGCCGGGGCTCCATCATCCGCACATGACCTTTGACAGAAATGCGATGTTCAACGGCATTCACATTTTAGCGAATGCCGTATTAAAAACTTTTCAAAAAGCTGATTCACCCGCTGCCGCTTACGTAATATAACGCAAAAAAAGCAGCCTGACACAGGCTGCTTTTTTGATTACTTCTTCAAATCTTCAATTGAGTTGACATTTTTCATATATTGAGGAACAACAAGCCCCATCTTCACACCAGTCATACTGGTGCCAATATCATCATATTTGCCTTTATATTTAGCGGCGTATGCTTTATGGGTATTCGGCAGCCATGCGGAAAGGGATGCATCCGCACTTCCCGTCGCAATTGCAGTCCACATCGGCCCAGCCTCTACCTGAGTAAGTGTTACCTCATAGCCCAAGTCTTCTAAGACTTTGCCTATGACGTTTGTACTTGCAATCTCACTGTCCCACGCCACATAGGCAAGGTTGATTTTGTCTCCCTTCACCTTTTGAACGCCTTTTGTCCATTCGGCAATCTGATCCTTGTGTTTATTGACGTACTCAGCAGCAACTTTGGCAGGTTTCTCGCCTTCTTCCACCTTGATCATGATTTCGCCCATTTCGTCCTGCGTCCATTTAAACTGGCTCAGAA
>NZ_AVOF01000837.1:0-647 GCF_000465935.2 Pseudomonas sp. EGD-AK9 | reverse complement strand
GCTACCGCTCAGCAGCTCATGTCCTGCTTTTTGCCGTGATATTCCTTGTTCTAGGATTATGCTTTGAACCATTTGAAAGGCTGATGATACATAGCTTTACATTTTTCAAGACAGGAAAACGTCTATTCATTCTCCTTGCCGGCATCGTACAGCTGCTGTTTTTGTGGATGACTGCTCATACAACAGACCAATTGATCAGCGACATCTGGCTGTCCACCACAGAAGAAATGATTGTCGCAGCCGTTTTTTTGATTTTAGACAAATGCAACTCGGCCCTTCCCAGCTAAAAAAAAAACGCATTCCAATTGGATGCGTTCTTTTTATTCATAGCGAAGCGCGTCTACAGGCTGAAGCTTCGAAGCCTTGATAGACGGAAGCAAGCCGAAGATAATGCCGACTGCCATTGAAAAGATGAGTGCTCCGACAACAGCTGGAATGGAGACGATAAAAGGCATCGGAAAAATGACCGTCAGCAGCTTGGCGATGCCGAAGCCCGCCAGCACACCGAGTATTCCGCCAATGCTTGTCAGAACAACAGCCTCGGTTAAAAATTGAAATAAAATCACACGCCGCTTAGCACCGAGCGCTTTCTTAATTCCGATTTCCCTCGTGCGCTCCGTTACGGAAACGAGCATAATGTTCATGAC
>NZ_AVOF01000836.1:0-650 GCF_000465935.2 Pseudomonas sp. EGD-AK9 | reverse complement strand
CTCTGCGCCAGGGCCACGCCGCCGGCCGAGGGCGGCGGCGCGCTGATCAGCTCGCGACCGTCCGCCAGGGGGAAACGCAGCGGTGCGCGGCGCACGCTGCGGTACTCCCTCAGGTCGTCCAGGCTCCAGATGCCGCCGGCCTTGCGCACACCGGCGACCAGGCGCTCGGCCAGGTGGCCGGCGTAGAACCCGGCGTGGCCCTGGGCGGCGATCGTCTGCAGGGTGGCGGCCAGCTCCGGTTGGCGCAGCCGATAGCCCTCGGCCGGTACCTCGCCGCGGTCGAGGAACAGCCGCGCGCTTTCGCTATCGTCGCGCAGCGCCGCCAGTCGCCAGGCGGCGCGCTCGCGGTAGACGCGGTCGACGGCGAAGCCCTCGTTGGCCAGGGCAATGGCCGGGGCCAGGCTGGTTTTCAGCGGCAGGCGGCCGTGGCGTTCAGCCAGCTCCACCAGCGCCGCCGGCAGCCCCGGGATGGCGGCGGCCAGAGCGCCGTTGAGCGACAGCTCGCGCTGCGCCTTGCCTTGGCGCTGGTACATATCGGCCTTGGCCTGCAGCGGCGCGCGCTCGCGGGCATCGAGAAAGTCGTAGCTCGGCCGGTCGCCGGCCGTGCGCAGGAGGAAGAAGCCGCCGCCGCCGAGGCCCGAGCCATAGGG
>NZ_AVOF01000835.1:0-648 GCF_000465935.2 Pseudomonas sp. EGD-AK9 | reverse complement strand
ATTTTGACTTATTCAATTGTTTATTTTTTGATAAAAATAATACTGAATATGGCAAGATGAAAAACTGGGTAGTAAACATTTATTTTTGTAAATGATTGTGCACGAATTCACAATCCTTATTCTTATGCCTTAAAACGTGAGACAGGGAGAGGCACTACCCTTTCCAAACAAATCAGCAAACTGCTTATAGTAAAGGAGAATTGGATATGCCAGAAACAATCGATCAAACAAATGCGTCTGTCAGCCAAAGCCAGCAAGATCTTATTGATCAGCTATTAAAGCCAGAAGTTCAAGAATCATTGACTGTTTTAGTTGACCAGCTTCCGAAGCTGACTGAGTTAGTGAATATTTTAACGAAGTCTTATGATTTCGCTCAGTCTGTAGCGACTGACGAAGTGTTAAAGAGCGACACAGTCGGTGCGATCACTGAAATTCTCGAGCCTGTAAAAGAAACAGCGAAAGAAGTAGCTGCGACTGCGATTGAAGCAAAAGACCGCGCGGAAGCAAGCAACGAAACAATTGGACTTTTCGGCCTTCTTCGCATGCTGAAAGATCCTCAAGCTCAAAAGCTGTTCCGTTTTGCTAACAGCTATCTTGAAGTCATGAACGAACGCGAAAACCAAAAATAATCTCAGATTCAAATTGATA
>NZ_AVOF01000834.1:0-651 GCF_000465935.2 Pseudomonas sp. EGD-AK9 | reverse complement strand
TGTGTCTTTTTATATCTAGTTATTCATATATTTCTCAAATACATCCCCAAAATCCTTGATATGATACTGCGAGCGAACGGATGTCAGCCAAGTGAATCCGAATTCGGTCAGTTCTTTATATTGCGTTTCAATATTGACGTGCTCAGGGCGGGTATGGTGAAGAATCGTCACTGCTTTATCTAAGCTTTGCTCCGCTTGATTGATTAAAATGTCATTTTCATAGGTTGTTTCAGCGATGCGAAGCAGTGCTTTATAAAGGTCTTTTAACTTTTCAATCTGGTCTTTGTGGACATCAATGTCGAATTGTTCTCCGCCCAGCTTGAACTTAATTTCAACATCCAAATCCACTTTTCCGGCAGTTTCAAGAAAAACGTCAGAGATTTTATATTGCGAATAAGGATAGCGTTTCAACGTTCGTTTCGAGGAAGTGGCGCGTTCGCCGTCTACATGGATCAGGGCCAGGTTCGTAAAGCAATACTCGTCTGCTTTTGTTTTAATCAAGAAATAAATTTTCTCATTATCTTCATGCATGACATAATCATCTGCGTCCGTTTTGTCATAGTCCTGAGGTTCGATAATTTTTCCGATATCAGATAAGCCCAAGGCATCTGCCGCAATTTTTTTGAACATCTGTATACGTCCTTCCTATTC
>NZ_AVOF01000833.1:0-649 GCF_000465935.2 Pseudomonas sp. EGD-AK9 | reverse complement strand
AAACCGACGTAAAATCCTTTTCCGAAAAAAGCTTTCGCGCGGCTAACAAGATATCTGTTTTTTTATCAAGCATCTCATGGCTTCCTTCTTTCTTGAACATTAGAAAACCCATTGGTTCACAGAAAACCAATGAGTAACAATGAAAAAATTTTACCAGATAAACAAAATAGAAGTCAATGGATTTTAACCGGGTAAATGAAAGGCCTGCCGGAAAATCCGACAGGCCGAATAAGAGCTTATTTTTCAACTTTAAATCCTTGTTTTTCAAGCATTTCACGGATGTGCGGATAGTACAGGCGCTCATAGTAGGAAGCGATGCTCTGTGACCAGTTTCTTGTTTCTTTTCCGTTTGTCCGTTTATTCATGTATTCAGACATCTGTTCGTCGTATGCCTGAATGTGAGACGTCAGCTCATCCTGATTCAAATAAGTTTCCTGATGATTGACAGCTTCCTGCGGCAAGCGCGGTTTTTTCGCTGAACGGTCGGCAGGATGCCCAATGACAAGGCCGGATAAAGGGAACACGTATTTTGGAAGCTCAAGCAGTTCGATCAGCTCTTGAGGGTTTCCGCGAACTGCACCGATCGGAACTGTGCCAAGTCCGAGTGACTCGGCCGCTGCTGTTGCTGTGCCGAGGGCAATACCAGCGT
>NZ_AVOF01000832.1:0-651 GCF_000465935.2 Pseudomonas sp. EGD-AK9 | reverse complement strand
TTATACCGTATCCGTCATTCCATCAATAGACGGCGTGCTGCCGCTTGAACAATATGAAACGCATATTTCGGATGAAACAGTACTGACGTGTGTTCCTCACGTTCATTATCGCGACGGCTATGTTCAGGATATAAAAGCGATTGCCGAGATTTCTCAGAGAAAGGGCTCTTTATTGTTTGTAGATGCTTATCAATCAGCCGGGCATATTCCCATTGATGTGAAGGAATGGGGCGTAGATATGCTGGCAGCAGGCACCCGGAAGTATTTGCTCGGCATACCAGGTGTGGCGTTTCTTTATGTGAGAAAGGAGCTGGCTGACGCACTGAAGCCGAATGCATCAGCTTGGTTCGGAAGAGAGAGCGGATTTGATGGGGCTTATGCAAAAGACGCGCGCCGTTTTCAAACGGGCACCCCAGCTTTTATCAGCGTATACGCAGCTGCAGCGGCTTTATCGCTGCTGAATCATATTGGGGTTTCTCATATCAGGGATCATGTGAAAACGATCTGTGCCGATGCAGTTCAATATGCCGCTGAAAAAGGCCTGCAGCTGGCGGCGGCACAAGGTGGGGATCAGCCGGGCATGGTTGCGATCCGGGATGAGCGGGCATCGGAAACGGCGGCGTTGCTGAAGAAGAAAAAAGTGATTTGCGC
>NZ_AVOF01000831.1:0-652 GCF_000465935.2 Pseudomonas sp. EGD-AK9 | reverse complement strand
AGGATCTCAGCCTGTGACTTTGCTGAAACAATCCGGCTTGATTTCTTATGAAGATCATTTGGTTTGGTAAAGCCCTGCTTAAGCAGGTGATGCCTGACATACACTTCAAAAATGGCATCACCTATATAAGCAAGCGCAAGACCGTTAAGCTGCTTAGAATCTTTTATCGTATCAAATTCAAGCATCTGTTATTCTCCCCGTTTCCAGCGAGTGCCTTGAGCCGTATCTTCAAGAATGATATTCATGCTTTTCAGCTGGTCGCGGATCTGGTCTGACAATGCAAAATCGCGATTCCGGCGCGCTTCATTTCGCTTTTCGATTAAGTCTTCAATCTCTTGATCGAGAAGTTCCTGCTCACCCAACGAAAAACCGAGGACAGAAACAATACGGTCAAACATCTCGATAAACGCCGTAATTACATGATCAGCTGTATGGTCTTTCTGAAGATAGTAATTGGCGTGTTTCGCTAAGTCAAACAAGACTGAAATGGCATTCGCCGTATTAAAATCATCGTCCATCGCTTCTTCGAATGCTTTGCGGTGTTCTTCAACTTTTTCAAGCCATTGATCGTCATCTTCGGTTAAATTCGTACTGCTGTTCAGACGGTGCTGAAGATTGCTGTACGCTGTTTTTAAACGGTTGAACGCGCTTT
>NZ_AVOF01000830.1:0-654 GCF_000465935.2 Pseudomonas sp. EGD-AK9 | reverse complement strand
GACCTCGCGGGCGCCGCGCGCCTGCGCCAGTTCGGCCTGCCGGCTCTCGACCTGGGCCAGCCGGCTCTGCACTTGCGCCAGGCTCTGTTCATGGCTGCGCTGCAGCTCGGCCAGGGCCGCGCCATCGGCCAGCGACAACGCCTGCTCGGCCAGTTGCTGCTGCCACTGCGCATCCAGCTGGGCGGCCTGTTCGCGGGCCTGCTCCAGCTGCTGCTGCAGCTGGGCGATCTGCGTGGCCAGGCGGGTCAGCTCGTCGCGCAGGGTGGCGCCCTGGTTTTCCAGCTGCGCCAGGTCGTTGCGGCCCTGCTCCAGCGCCTGGCGCGTGGCCGAGACGTCGAGCGCCTGGTACTGGCTGACCGCCGGGTGCTCGTGCGAGCCGCACAGCGGGCAGGCCTCGCCCGGCTGCAAGCGGGCGCGGTAGGCCTCCAGATCCTGAATGCGCTGCTCCTGCTCCAGCAGCTTTTCCTTGTCGGCCAGCTGCTGCTTGAGCAGCTTGTAGCGCTCGCGCAGGCCGCCGATTTCGTCCTGCTTGCCGGCATGCTGGTGCTGCAGCTGTGCCAGCCGCGGGCTCAGTTCGGCGAGCTGCCCGGCCAGGCGTTCGCGCGTCTGCGCCAGTTGCTCCAGACGATCCAGCGCCCTGCCCTGCACCTGCAG
>NZ_AVOF01000829.1:0-14579 GCF_000465935.2 Pseudomonas sp. EGD-AK9 | reverse complement strand
CGCTGCAATGGGGCGCCAGCGCGGTGATCCTGGCCGGCCTGCTGCTGATCCTCTGGCTGCTGACCCGACCGCTGCGCCGCCCCAGACGAGTCGAGCCAGCGGCGGCGTCGGGCGCATCGCCGGATTGATGCACCGCCTTCAGGGGGCGCCGTGTGCACCAAGGCTCGACGCTTCGCCCGCAGGGTGCGCCGTGCGCACCGAGGCTCGACGCCCCCGGCGCCTGCCCCGCAACCTTGCCAAGCCCCCACTGCCTCCGTATGGTGCAAGGCCGCCCGATCCGGAAGCGACGCCATGCTGGCTCAGCACAACCCATGCCCTGGCCGCGCCCCGCGGGCCGTAAATTTCGCCGACTGCCCGCTGCGCCAAGCCCAATGAATTCGCTCAACCCTTCCCGTCCGCTGGCCCTGTTCGGCCTGCTGCTGGCCGTGCTCTGCTGGTCCGGCAACGCCCTGGTGGCGCGCGCCTTCGCCGGCGAGATCCCGCCCTTCGCCCTGTCGTTCTGGCGCTGGAGCCTGGCCCTGGCGCTGCTGCTGCCCTTCGTCGCCCTGCCGCTGTGGCGCCACCGCCAGCAACTCAAGGCCGCCGGCTGGCGCCTGCTGCTGGTCGCCGGCCTCGGCATCGCCGGCTACAACTCGCTGCTCTACAGCGCGGCGCAGACCACCGCGGCGATCAACATCACCCTGGTCAACACCTGCCTGCCGCTGATGACCTTTATCGGCGCCGGCCTGCTGCTCGGCGAATGGCCGGCGCGGCGCGCCTGGTGGGGCATGGCCCTGGCCGCCATCGGCCTGCTGGTGCTGATCGCCCAGGGCCAGTGGAGCCGTCTGGCCAGCCTGTCGTTCAACCGCGGCGACCTGATCATGCTGCTCGCCGTGGCCGACTGGGCGCTGTACTCCCTGCTGCTGCGGCGCTGGTCCGGCTACCTGCACGCCATCCCGCCGCTGGCGCTGCTCGGCGTGCTGATCCTGCTCGGCGTGCCGCTGATCCTGCCGTTCTACCTGTACGAACTGAGCCAGGGCGCGCACTTCGCCAGCACCCCGAGCAACCTCGCCGCCATCGCCTACACCGCGGTGTTCGCCTCGCTGCTGGCCTACCTGGCCTGGAACCACGGGGTCAAGGTCATCGGCGCGGCCAAGGCGGCGCTGTCCAACTACCTGATGCCGGTCTTCACCGCGCTGCTCGGCTGGCTGCTGCTGGGCGAAGGCCTGCAGCCCTACCACTGGGCCGGCGCCACGCTGATCTTCGCCGGCCTGCTGCTGGCCACCCGCCCGGGCAAGGCCTGAGCGAACTGCTGCGCGGCGCAGGAGCCGGCTTGCCGGCGTGCGCCGCTCGTCTCCCCGCCGCACCGCACGCACGATATTTACCCGGCTCATCTGTCTAACCGCCTTGGGGGATAACCGCAGAGGAGACCCCGCCATGTTCAGACCGATGCTCCCCCTGTTCGCCCTCGCTGTGCTGATCGCCCTCAGCGGCTCATCCTGTCACGACCACCACCCACGCGGCGATGGCGGCGAGATGTCGCAACAGAAGCAGGAAAAACCGCGCAGCCCCACGGGCGGTGGCGGGGGCTATTGAGCGCTTGCGAGAGGGATTGCGCCTGAGCCCGGTTCGCCTGCCGGGCGTTCGCCGCCGGCTGGCGCAAGCCTGCTCCCGGCCGCCGCATGCAGCCCGGCTAACCGCTTGATAAAGCGTAAATTTATCTAGGGTTCAGGGTTGACAGTCGCCACCGAGACGCGGAAAATGCGCGCCACGTTGGCTACATAGCTCAGTCGGTTAGAGCGCAGCATTCATAATGCTGATGTCCCAGGTTCAAGTCCCGGTGTAGCCACCATAAATTTCAAGGGGTTAGCGCAAGCTAACCCCTTTTTGTTTGGGCGCGAAAAATTGCGCCATATGACGCCGAGTTACCCCTTCAACGCATTAGTCGTTCCAGCGCGTCATCCACATGCGCCTGCCATTCCCCCTGGCCCATTTCCTGGTAACCGTTGCTGCCGGCGAAGGCGCTGCCGATGACCAGGTCGGGCTGCAGATCGCGCAGGCCGGTGATGCTGGCGGCCATGGTCTGGCGGTCTGCGGGGCTGTTGTGGCCGGGAATAAAGCCGGCCTTCCAGCTGCCGTCTGCGCTGCGGTACAGGGTGTCGCCGGTGAACAGGTAGCGCTGCCCGGTCGGGCTATGCACCAGAAAGCAGGTGCTGCCGGGGCTGTGCCCGGGAGTGGGGATCACGTCGATATTGCCGAGCAGCGTTTCGCGGTCGCCGAACAGGATGTCTGGTGTGACGAAGCGGGCGAATTCCGCCTGCTCCCGGCGGTGGCCGCCAAGCCGGGTGCCGAAGCGCTGGCGGATCTGCAGCAGCGAGTCGCCCAGTTCGTCGCGGTGACTGAGCAATTGGTAGGCGACGCCGCCCAGCTCGCCCATCCGTTCTATCTCCTGCTGCAGGCTGGTGTTGTAGAACAGCAGGTTGCCGGCCTCGCGGGTCAGCAGGTAGGCATGGGTGGTCAGGCCCGGCATGGGGGTCTCGGTGGCGGTTTCCCAGAGGTCGTCTCGAATCTGTTGCATGGCTGGCTCCTTGGTCTTGGGAGGGATGGAGGCCAGCCTAGGACCTCAAGTTAGGTTGAGGTCAAGGGTGAGGAGGGCGGCTGAGGGGCTCGCTTGGCGGGTGTATGGCGTCGTCGGCGATCGCGGGGCGTGGCTCCCGCTGGAGGAGGGCCGGGCGTGAAAGGCTTGCTGTCACCTGTAGGAGCGGATTTACCCGCGGTTTTCATGAAGGAATCCCGAATAACTTCGCTCCTACGGATCGTGGGCGAGGCAAAGAAAACCCCGCCGAAGCGGGGTTTCTTTATGCGCTGACAAGGCTCAGACGTTGAAGCGGAAGTGCATCACGTCGCCGTCCTTGACGATGTAGTCCTTGCCTTCCAGGCGCCATTTGCCGGCTTCCTTGGCGCCGGCTTCGCCCTTGTAGGCGATGAAGTCGTCGTAGGCGACCACTTCGGCGCGGATAAAGCCTTTCTCGAAGTCGGTGTGGATCACGGCGGCGGCCTGCGGGGCGGTGGCGCCGACGCGCACGGTCCAGGCGCGTACTTCCTTCACCCCGGCGGTGAAGTAGGTCTGCAGGTTGAGCAGCGAGTAACCGGCGCGAATCACGCGGTTCAGGCCCGGCTCTTCCATGCCCATGGTTTCGAGGAACATCTGCATCTCTTCCAGATCGTCCAGTTCGGCGATCTCGGCCTCGATCTTATTGCACACCGGCACGACGATGGCGCCTTCTTCCTTGGCGATGGCGTTGACCACGTCGAGGTGCGGGTTGTTCTCGAAGCCGTCTTCGGCGACGTTGGCGATGTACATCACCGGCTTGGTGGTGAGCAGGTGGAAGGTCTTGGCCAGGCGTTTCTCGTCGTCGCCCAGGTCCTTCAGCAGGCTGCGCGCGGGCTTGCCTTCGGTGAAGTGGGGGATGAGTTTTTCCAGCAGGGCCTTCTGCGCCACGGCTTCCTTGTCGCCGCCCTTGGCGGTGCGGGCGACGCGCTGCAGCTGCTTCTCGCAGCTGTCGAGGTCGGCCATGATCAGTTCCAGGTCGATGATCTCGATGTCGCGCTTGGGGTCGACGCTGTTGGCGACGTGGATGACATTCTCGTCTTCGAAGCAGCGCACCACGTGGGCGATGGCGTCGGTCTCGCGGATATTGGCGAGGAACTTGTTGCCCAGGCCTTCACCTTTCGACGCGCCCGCTACCAGGCCGGCGATGTCGACGAATTCCATGGTGGTGGGGATGACCTTCTCCGGCTTGACGATCTCGGCCAGGGCGTCCAGGCGGCTATCGGGCATCGGTACGATGCCGCTGTTCGGCTCGATGGTGCAGAAGGGGAAGTTTTCCGCGGCGATGCCGGATTTGGTGAGGGCGTTGAACAGGGTGGACTTGCCGACGTTGGGCAGGCCGACGATGCCGCAGTTGAATCCCATGATGTGTCCCTCGAGGGAAAGGTGGTTACTTGGTGGCCTTCTGGCTGTGCAGCTTCTGCATCGCGCGGGTCCAGTCGCCTGCGAGGATGTCGGGCAGCACGCCGAGGGCGAAGTCGATGCTTTGGTCGAGCAGTTCCTGTTCGCTGCGTGGGGCGCGTCCGAGCACGTAGCCGGAAACCAGGCTGGCGTGCCCCGGGTGGCCGATGCCGAGCCGCAGGCGATGGAAGTTATTCTGGTTGCCGAGCTGGGCGATGATGTCGCGCAGGCCGTTGTGTCCGCCGTGGCCGCCGCCCTGTTTGAGCTTGGCGATGCCGGGCGGCATGTCGAGTTCGTCGTGGGCCACCAGGATCTCTTCGGGCTTGATCTTGAAGAAATTGGCCAGGGCCGCCACGGACTGGCCGCTGCGGTTCATGTAGGTGGTGGGGATGAGCAGACGAACTTCGCGTCCCTGGTGGTTGAACTTGCCCACCAGGCCGAAATACTTGCGATCGACGCTGAGGTTGACGCGCTGGCTGTCCGCCACGCGCTCAACGAAAAGGGCCCCTGCATTGTGCCGGGTCTGGTCGTATTCGGGGCCGGGGTTACCCAGGCCAACGATCAGTTGTACGGCAGTCATACAGGAGCCCTTTCGAGGAAATCGCCCGGCGTGATCGCCTACCGGGCGGGTTCCGCGCTGCGATTACTCGGCAGCGCCTTCTTCTTTCACGCGGCTGGCGTGGATGTTGGCCACGGCCAGGTCGTTACCGTGAGCCAGTGCGACCAGCTCGACGCCTTTCGGCAGCTTGAGGTCGGACAGGTGAACGGTCTGACCGACTTCTACGGCAGCCAGGTCGACTTCGAGGAATTCCGGCAGGTCTTGCGGCTGGCAGGAAACTTCGACTTCGTTGATGGTGTGGGAGACTTCGCCGCCCTGCTGCTTCACGCCAACGGAGGTAGCTTCGTTGAGGAAGTGCAGCGGTACGTGGGCGCTCAGCTTCTGGCCGGCGACGACGCGCTGGAAGTCGGCGTGCAGGACGAAGCCTTTGGCCGGGTGGCGCTGCAGGGCCTTGATCACCACGTTTTCGGTGGTGCCGGCAACGTTCAGGGCCAGTACGTGGCTGAAAGCGGCTTCGTTTTCCAGCAGCTTGGCCAGCTGGTTGGTCAGCAGGCTGATGGATTGCGGGGCCTTGTCGCCACCGTAGATCACGGCAGGAACCAGGTTGGCGTTACGACGCAGGCGGCGGCTCGCACCTTTCCCCAGGTCGGAACGCACTTCGGCATTCAGGGTAAAGTCAGTCATTGCATTTCTCCAAAATAACCAAACCGCCTGCACGCTTGCGACCAGCGTTGGGCGGTAGGGCAAAAAGCCCCGCACGAGGCGGGGCAGTGTTGATCTGGCCTGTTCCGCTTAGCGGAACATGGCGCTGATCGATTCTTCGTTGCTGATGCGGCGGACCGCTTCGGCGACGACCGGGGCGATGTCGAGCTGGCGAATGCGCGAGCAGGACTGTGCCGCAGCGGACAGCGGGATGGTGTTGGTGACCACCAGCTCGTCCAGGACGGAATTCTCGATGTTCTCGATGGCGCGGCCGGACAGCACCGGGTGGGTGCAGTAGGCGTAGACCTTGGCGGCGCCGCGCTCTTTCAGCGCCTTGGCGGCGTGGCAGAGGGTGCCGGCGGTGTCGACCATGTCGTCGACCAGGATGCAGGTACGGCCTTCGACGTCGCCGATGATGTGCATCACTTCGGACTGGTTGGCCTTCTCGCGACGCTTGTCGATGATCGCCAGGTCGACGCCCAGGCTCTTGGCCACGGCGCGGGCGCGGACGACGCCGCCGATGTCGGGGGAGACGATCATCAGGTTGTCGAAGCGCTGGTCTTCGATGTCGTCGACCAGGACCGGGGAGCCGTAGATGTTGTCCACCGGAATGTCGAAGAAACCCTGGATCTGGTCGGCGTGCAGGTCGACGGTCAGTACGCGGTCGATGCCGACCACGGTGAGCATGTCGGCCACTACCTTGGCGCTGATCGCCACGCGCGCGGAACGCGGACGGCGATCCTGGCGGGCGTAACCGAAGTAGGGGATGACCGCGGTGATGCGGGTCGCCGAGGAACGGCGGAAGGCATCGGCCATCACTACCAGTTCCATCAGGTTGTCGTTGGTGGGCGCACAGGTCGGCTGAATCAGGAACACGTCCTTGCCGCGGACGTTCTCGTTGATTTCGATCATGACTTCGCCGTCGGAAAACTTGCCGACCGAAGCATCGCCGAGGGGAATGTGCAGCTGACGAACGATCCGTCGCGCCAGATCGGGGTTTGCGTTCCCCGTGAAGACCATCATCTTGGACACGCGCAGTACCTGCCGGCTGGGGTATACCTGGATGGGTATGGAAAATGGCAGGGGCGGCTGGATTCGAACCAACGCATGGCAGGATCAAAACCTGCTGCCTTACCGCTTGGCGACGCCCCTATATTCTGTGTCGAACGCTGTGTGATCCGGCTGGCGATGCCTCCCGTGGGAGGTTATGGCAGGGGCGGCTGGATTCGAACCAACGCATGGCAGGATCAAAACCTGCTGCCTTACCGCTTGGCGACGCCCCTGTATCGTATAACCGAATGCTCAGCATTCACTTCTTGGCCAATGCTTGGAGCCTGCGGTGCAGCATCGAGATGTTGCGACCTTGAGCGACAAAGCTCGGCAGAGTGCCTGGAAGTTGGCGGGCGACTTTATCAGCATCGTCCCGCTTTGGGAAGCTCCCAAATACGCAAGCTCCAGTGCCGGTCAATCTAGCTGAAACAAATTTGTTCAACAAGATCAAAGCGTTACGAACCTCTGGGTAACGCTTCTCGACCACCGGCTGGCAGTCGTTTCGACCACCCCCCGCAAGAAGGCTGCGAACTTTAATGGGCGGCGTATCCCGTGTCAACTCGGGCGCGCCGAAAACTTCTGCTGTGCTGACAAAGACTTGCGGCACGGCGACGAGGAACCAGGGCTCGTCCAGTTCGACCGGCGTGAGGCGCTCGCCGACGCCCTCGGCGAAGGCCGCGCGGCCGCGCACGAACACCGGTACGTCGGCGCCCAGGGCCAGGCCCAGCTCGGCCAGGCGCTCCTCGCCGAGCTGGGTGTGCCACAGGTGGTCGAGACCGAGCAGGGTGGTAGCGGCGTCCGAGCTGCCGCCACCGATGCCGCCGCCCATGGGCAGGCGCTTGTCCAGCCAGATATCGGCGCCGAGCGCGGTGCCGGAGGCCTGCTGCAGGCGCCTGGCGGCGCGCACGATCAGGTTGCTGTCGTGCGGCACGCCGTCGATGGGCGTGTGCAGGCGGATTTCGCCGTCCTGGCGGACGCTGAAGCCGAGCTCGTCGCCGTGGTCGAGAAACTGGAACAGGGTCTGCAGCTCGTGATAGCCGTCGGCGCGGCGGCCGAGGATATGCAGCATCAGGTTGAGCTTGGCCGGGGCGGGCAGGGTCAGTTCGGCGTGGGCGGGGATGGGCGTGGCGGTCATAGGTGCAAGTTGGCGAATTGTGGGGGCGGGAGAGGGCGGGCTACGGCTTTTAGCTTGTAGGGTGGATGACGCTTTTCCAGCCACCGGCTGCGGTGGAAGACGCTTCGCGGTTTTCCACCCTAGGTGCGATTACGTCGTCATTCCCCGGATTTCATCCGGGCTAAGGAAACTACTGCCCCAGCAGACGCGGTTGCCAGTCCTTGATCACCAGGGTCACTTCCAGGTCCTGGCCGTACAGCTTGAGGCGCTCGGGCAGGGCGTAGCCGTTCTGCTGGGCGTAGCGCTGGTATTCCACCTGCCAGCCGTCCTGCTCCAGGCGCGCCAGGTGGCTGTCGCCGTCGAGGGTCAGGCGGCTGCGGCTGTCCGGTGCGGGCAGGCCGCGAATCCACCACAAGAGGTTGGACACCGGCAGGTCGAGGCGCAGCTGTTCGCGTAGCAGGGCTTCCGGCGAGGCGGCCTGGTAGCGGCCGCGGTTGGCCACTTCCAGCAGGATGTCGCCGGGGCGGCCGGTCAGGCGCGCGGCGCCGCCGCCGAGCGGGCCGGACAGGCGGATGTCGTAGTAGTCCTGGCGCTGCAGCCAGAACAGCGTGGCGCTGCCGGAATCGCGCGGGGCGCGGATGCCGATCTTGCCGCTGATCTGCCAGCCGTCGAGCTGGGTGATCTGCCGTTTGTGGGCTTGCCACTGGGCGGGGTCGCCCTGGCCTTCCAGCGCTTCGCGCGAGGTAAGGCCGGCGCAACCGGCGAGCAGGGCGATCAGGCTGAAAACGAGGAGGTGGCGCAGGAACATCAGAGCGTCTCGGAACCGGTCAGGCGCAGCAGGGTGCCGCGCAGGATGGAGCTGTCGGGGGTTTCGGCCAGTGCGTCGCGCCAGACGCGCCGGGCTTCGCGCTGTTTGCCCTGGGCCCAGAGCACTTCGCCGAGGTGGGCGGCGACTTCGTGGTCGGGGAATTTCTCCAGGGCCAGGCGCAGCAGACGTTCGGCCTCGTCGAGCCTGCCCTGGCGGTAGTTGACCCAGCCCAGGCTGTCGAGGATGGCCGGGTCGTCCGGGCTGAGCTGGTGGGCCTTCTCGATCAGCTCGCGTGCTTCTTCATAGCGCGTGGTGCGGTCGGCCAGGGTGTAGCCGAGGGCGTTGAGGGCCATGGCGTGATCCGGCTCGCGTTCGAGGATGAAGCGCAGATCGCTTTCCAGCTGGCCGAGGTCGTCGCGCTTCTCCGCCAGCATGGCGCGGGTATAGAGCAGGTTCAGATCGTTGGGGAACTGCTCCAGGCCCTGCTGGATCACGGCCCAGGCCGGTTCGACCTGGCTGCGGTTGCTCAGCGCCTCGGCCTCGATCAGGTACAGCTGGATGGCGTAGTCGGGCTGCGCCTCGCGGGCCTGGGCCAGGCGGGCGCTGGCTTCCGCGCCGCGCTGCTGGGCGAACAGCAGTTCGGCCTGGCGTTGCTGGGCCGGCAGGTAGTCGTTGCTCGGGCCGACCAGGCCGTATTCCTGCAGGGCGCTGTCGGCGTCCTCCAGGGCCTCGTAGGCGCGGCCGAGGTTGTAGTGGGCGGCGTCGACATGGCTGCGCCGCTCGACCAGTTCTTCCAGGTAGACGATGGCCTCTTCCCAGGCCTCGGCCTCCAGGCACACCAGGGCCAGGGAGAAGCGCAGGTCGTCGTCGTTGGGATTTTCCTGGACCAGGGTGGAGAACTCGCCCTTGGCCTCGTCGAGGCGATCCTGTTCCACCAGCAGGCGCGCGTAGGTCAGGCGCAGGCGCTTGTCGTCCGGGTGCTGGCGAATGCCCTTCTCCAGCAGCGGTAGGGCCTCGTCGCCGCGCTTCAGGCTCTGCAGCAGGCGTGCACGCAGCAGCAGCGGGGAGACTTCGGTCTGGCTGCTCGGCTGGCTTTCCAGCAGGGCCAGGGCTTCCTCGGCGCGGCCGTCCTGTTGCAGCAGGATGGCCTTGCCGAACAGTAGCTGGCTGTTGTCCGGGTACTTGCTCTGCAGGCGGTCGAAGCCCTGCAGCAGGCCGGCGCGGGTGTCCGGGTCGGTTTCCGCGGCGGACAGGGCGAGGAAGTCGAAATGGGTGTCGCCCTGGCGCTGCAGCACCCCTTCCATAAAGGTCATGGACTCGTCGTAGCGGCCGGCGCGCGCCAGTTGCACGGCGGCGGCGCGCTGCGCGTCGATATTGCCGGGGGCGTTCTCGGCCCAGATCAGCGCGCTGTCGAGCGCCGCCTGTTCGGCGCCGAGGTATTCGGCGATGCGGAAGGCGCGCTCGGCGACGCCGGCGTCGCCGGTGGCATTGGCCTGCTGCACGTAGTTGCCGAGGGCGATGTCGAAGCGGTTGCGCTGCCCGGCCAGCTCGGCGGTGAGCAGGGCGAACAGGGTTTCCTGGCTGAACGAGCCGTATTCGCTCGGCTCCAGCTGGGTCTTCTGGTCGGCTTCCTGCACCGGCGGGGTGCCGTCCGGCTCGCTGGGGGCGAAGGTTTGGCAACCGCCGAGCAAGGCGAGTGCGGTGAGCAACGCGAGGGGTCTGTTCATAGGGCCTTGTCGTGCGTTATTTCCGGGCGGCTGGCGCCCTGCGACGTTCGCGGCATCATGACACAAGCCATGGGGCAAGCCCACTGGCAGCGGACGCTGCGGCGAACTGTCTATTGGGACAATAGGTCGCGGTAGTTGTTCTCGCCGGGTCGAAGTAGGACAATCGCCGCCTTCCGTACTGCCCCTCAGCGACCCTGCATGGCCTTTATCGCCCTCGGTATCAACCACAAGACCGCCTCGGTAGAGGTGCGCGAGCGCGTTGCCTTCACCCCGGAGCAACTGGTCGAGGCCTTGCAGCAGCTGTGCCGGCTGACCCCCAGTCGCGAGGCGGCGATCCTCTCCACCTGCAACCGCAGCGAGCTGTACCTGGAGCAGGATCAGCTGAGCATCGACGAGGTGCTGCAGTGGCTGGCCGACTATCACCGCCTGAGCCTCGACGAGTTGCGCGCCTGCGCCTATGTGCACAGCGACAACGACGCGGTGCGCCATATGATGCGCGTGGCCTGCGGGCTGGACTCGATGGTGCTCGGCGAGCCGCAGATTCTCGGCCAGCTCAAGTCCGCCTACGCCGTGGCGCGCGAGGCCGGCACCGTCGGCCCACTGCTCGGCCGGCTGTTCCAGGCCACCTTCAGCACCGCCAAGACCGTGCGCACCGACACCGCCATCGGCGAGAACCCGGTGTCGGTGGCCTTCGCCGCGGTCAGCCTGGCCAAGCAGATCTTCGCCGACCTGCACCGCAGCCAGGCGCTGCTGATCGGCGCCGGCGAGACCATCAGCCTGGTGGCGCGCCATCTGCACGATC
Source organism: Pseudomonas sp. EGD-AK9 (assembly GCF_000465935.2). Classification (NCBI taxonomy): domain Bacteria; kingdom Pseudomonadati; phylum Pseudomonadota; class Gammaproteobacteria; order Pseudomonadales; family Pseudomonadaceae; genus Pseudomonas; species Pseudomonas sp. EGD-AK9. Next base: position 3,826 of record NZ_AVOF01000829.1, on the reverse strand, counting down.
AGGGCATCAAGCGTATCGTGGTCGCCAACCGCACCCTGGAGCGCGCCAGCCAGCTGGCCGAGCAGTTCGGCGCGCACGCCGTGCTGCTGTCGGACATCCCCGAGGTGCTGGCGCACAGCGATATCGTCATCAGCTCCACCGCTAGCCAGCTGCCGATTCTCGGCAAAGGCGCGGTGGAAAGCGCGCTGAAAAAACGCAAGCACAAGCCGATCTTCATGGTCGACATCGCCGTGCCGCGCGATATCGAGTCGCAGGTCGGCGAGCTGGACGACGTCTACCTCTATACCGTCGACGACCTGCACGAGGTCATCGAGGAAAACCTCAAGAGCCGCCAGGGCGCGGCGCAGGCCGCCGAGGAGCTGATCGCCGCCGGCACCGAGGAGTTCATGCAGCGCCTGCGCGAGCTGGCCGCGGTGGACGTGCTCAAGGCCTACCGCCAGCAGGCCGAGCGTCTGCGCGACGAGGAGCTGGCCAAGGCCCAGCGCCTGCTGGCCAATGGTGCCAGTGCCGAAGAGGTGATGGCGCAACTGGCCCGCGGCCTGACCAACAAGCTGCTGCACGCGCCCAGTGTGCGCATGAAGAAACTCACCGCCGAAGGGCGCCTCGATGCGCTCGGTCTGGCCCAGGAACTCTTCGCCCTCGACGAGGGCGCGCCGTCCGATAAAGGTCTGCAATGAAAGCTTCACTGTTGAACAAGCTGGACAACCTCAGCGACCGCTTCGAGGAGCTGACGGCGCTGCTCGGCGACGCCGAGGTGATCGCCAAGCAGAGCCAGTTCCGCGCCTATTCCAAGGAATACGCCGAGATCGAGCCGGTGATCGCCACCTTCCGCGAACTGCGCAAGGTGCAGGGCGACCTCGAAAGCGCCCAGGCGCTGCTCAAGGACAGCGACCCGGACCTGCGCGAGATGGCCGAAGAGGAAGTGGCCCAGGCCAAGGAAGCCCTGGTCGCCCTGGAAGACAAGCTGCAGCGCATGCTGCTGCCGAAAGACCCCAACGACGGCCGCAACGTCTACCTGGAGGTGCGTGCCGGCACCGGCGGCGACGAGGCGGCGATCTTCTCCGGCGATTTGTTCCGCATGTACTCGCGCTACGCCGAGAAGCAGGGCTGGCGGGTCGAGGTGCTGTCGTGCAACGAAGGCGAGCACGGCGGCTTCAAGGAGGTGATCGCCCGCGTCGAGGGCGACAACGTCTACGCCAAGCTCAAGTTCGAGTCCGGCGCCCACCGCGTGCAGCGCGTGCCGGAAACCGAGTCCCAGGGCCGCATCCACACCTCCGCCTGCACCGTGGCGGTGCTGCCGGAGCCGGACGAGCAGGCGGCCATCGAGATCAACCCGGCCGACCTGCGCGTCGACACTTACCGCTCATCCGGCGCCGGCGGCCAGCACGTCAACACCACCGACTCGGCGATCCGCATCACCCACATTCCCACCGGCACCGTGGTGGAATGTCAGGAAGAGCGTTCGCAGCACAAGAACCGCGCCAAGGCCATGGCCTGGCTGGCGGCCAAGCTGCAGGACCAGCAGGAAGCCGCGGCGCACAAGGAAATCTCCGAGACGCGCAAGCTGCTGGTGGGCTCCGGCGACCGCTCCGAGCGCATCCGCACCTACAACTTCCCGCAGGGCCGGGTCACCGACCACCGCATCAACCTGACCCTGTATTCGCTGAACGAAGTGATCGCCGGCGGCGTCGACGCCATCATCGAGCCGCTGCTGGCCGAGTACCAGGCCGACCAGTTGGCGGCGCTGGGCGATTGAGTGCAGCCGCACGGTGCGCGCCTCGTAGGCTGCGCCGTGCGCACCCTAGCCCGGAGGCGATCCGGGAAGAGCTGACAGACCCGTAGGGTGGATGACGCTGTTTTCATCCACCATCCCGCACGGTGGGTCGATAAAGCGCGAGCTACGCGCCCGATCCGCCCTACGAGAGAACCATGGCCACCATCGAATCCCTGCTCAATACCGCCGATCTACCCGACTCGCCCACCCCGCGGCTGGACGCCGAGCTGTTGCTCGCCGCCGCCCTGGGCAAGCCGCGCAGCTACCTGCGCACCTGGCCGGAGCGCGAGCCGGATGCCGCGCAATTGGCCCGGTTTCAGGCGAGCCTGCTGCGTCGTCGCAGTGGCGAGCCGGTGGCCTATATCCTTGGCCACCAGGGCTTCTGGAGCCTGGATCTGGAGGTGGCGAGCCATACCCTGATTCCGCGCCCGGACACCGAACTGCTGGTGGAAACCGCCCTCGAGCTGCTGCCGGCCACGCCGCTGGCGGCGCTGGACCTGGGTACCGGCAGCGGCGCCATCGCCTTGGCCCTGGCCAGCGAGCGGCCGGCCTGGCGCGTCACCGGGGTGGACCGGGTGGCGGAGGCGGTGGCCCTGGCCGAGCGCAATCGCCAGCGCCTCAAGCTGGACAATGCCGAGTTTCTCCACAGCCACTGGTTCTCCGCCCTGGCCGACCGACGTTACAGCCTGATCCTCAGCAACCCGCCCTATATTCGCGCCGACGACCATCACCTCGATCAGGGCGACCTGCGTTTCGAGCCGAGCAGCGCGCTGGTCTCCGGCGCCGACGGGCTGGACGATATCCGTGTCATCATCCAGGCCGCGCCGGCCCATCTGCAGCCCGGCGGCTGGCTGCTGCTGGAGCACGGCTTCGATCAGGCCGAGGCGGTGCGCGCGCTGCTCAAAGCTGTCGGCTTCGCCGAGGTGGACAGCCGGCGTGACCTGGCCGGCCACCAGCGCATCAGTCTGGGACGTTTCCATCATGAGTGACCCCACCATGCTCAGCGACGACGAGCTGCTGCGCTACAGCCGGCAGATTCTCCTCAAACAGATCGACGTCGACGGCCAGTTGCGCCTCAAGCAGAGCCGCGCGCTGATCGTCGGCCTCGGCGGGCTCGGCTCGCCGGTGGCGCTGTACCTGGCCGCCGCCGGCGTCGGCGAGTTGCACCTGGCCGACTTCGACCGCGTCGACCTGACCAACCTGCAGCGGCAGATCGCCCACGACACAACCAGCATCGGCCAGGCCAAGGTGGATTCGGCCATGGCGCGGCTGGCCGCGATCAATCCGCAGGTGCGCCTGGTGCCGCATCGCCAGGCGCTGGACGCCGACTCGCTGGCCGCGGCGGTCGGCGGCGTCGACCTGGTGCTGGACTGCTCGGACAATTTTTCCACCCGCGAGGCGGTCAACGCCGCCTGCGTGGCCGCCGGCAAGCCGCTGGTGTCCGGCGCGGCGATCCGCCTGGAAGGCCAGCTCTCGGTATTCGATCCGCGCGACGCCGCCAGCCCCTGCTACCACTGCCTTTACGGCCACGGCAGCGAGGCCGAGCTGACCTGCAGCGAGGCCGGGGTGGTCGGCCCGCTGGTGGGCCTGGTCGGCAGCCTGCAGGCGCTGGAGGCGCTCAAGCTGCTGGCCGGCTTCGGCGAGCCGCTGGTCGGCCGCCTGCTGTTGATCGATGCCCTCGGCACGCGCTTTCGCGAGCTGCGGGTCAAGCGCGATCCGGCCTGCAACGTGTGCGGCGGTGGCGATGGCCGGTAACGCGCCGGTCGGCGTGTTCGACTCGGGGGTCGGCGGGCTGTCGGTGCTGCGCGAGATTCGCCAGTTGCTGCCGCACGAGTCGCTGCTCTACGTCGCCGACAGCGGCCACGTGCCCTACGGCGAGAAGAGCCCCGAGTTCATCCGCGAGCGCAGCCGTGCCATCGCCGAATTCCTCCTCGCCCAGGGCGCCAAGGCGCTGGTGCTGGCCTGCAACACCGCCACCGTGGCGGCGGTGGCCGAGCTGCGCGAGCGTTACCCGGCGCTGCCCATCGTCGGCATGGAGCCGGCGGTGAAGCC
>NZ_AVOF01000828.1:0-654 GCF_000465935.2 Pseudomonas sp. EGD-AK9 | reverse complement strand
ATTGACGGACTGATTATAAATAAAGAAGACGGTGAAAATCACTGGCTGATTGAGGCGCTTGTACAGAAAGAACATCTGTCTTTTTTTGAACAGCTTCAAAACAGCCAATCTGAAGCCAAAGTATTTGTAACGATCACGAAAAAAAGCAATCGCCCCGCCCAGCTGACAGCAGCAGTGAAAAATATCGTCAAGCTGGAAGAAAGCATTCAGGTTTTACTCTACGGACAAATGGTCACAAGAAAACAGCAGGGCACTGAAACCATTCTCGAGTCCCTTGTAAAAGAGGGCTATACAGGAACAAAACTCATTGAGGCATTTAAACAAAAGTTATAAATATGAGGGGGCATGGTTCCCCAAAACAGACACAGAACCGAAGAGCATCACAATAGACATTTAGAATAGATATGTTCTGCATGAAAAAAGCTGCCGTTTTGAACGGCAGCTTTTCTCTTCGTGCTTTCACTCTTGCATATTTAATTTGTATGGCCAAAAGAATCAACCAATTTCCCTTTCACAACAAGGCGCCCTTCAGTTTTGACAGCCTTGTCACATGTGATTAGCGTAATCTCTTTTTTGTTTGTCTCCTCAATTACATCTGCATCCATTTCCGATATGATGTCTTTAGATGTTACAGAATAGATATAATCCTTTTTA
>NZ_AVOF01000827.1:0-655 GCF_000465935.2 Pseudomonas sp. EGD-AK9 | reverse complement strand
GCCGGCGCCGACCTGGTGATCACCGGCGAAGGGCGGATGGACGCGCAAACCCTGCACGGCAAGACGCCGGTGGGCGTGGCGCGAGTGGCACGCGCCGCCGGGGTGCCGGTGATCGCCCTGGCCGGCAGCCTCGGCGAGGGCTACCAGGCGCTGTACCAGGCTGGTATCGAGGCGGCCTTCAGCCTCGCCCCGGGGCCGATCTCGCTGGAGCAGGCCATGCGCGGCGCCGCCGCGGAACTCGAGGCGCGGGCGGTGGACATCGCCAGGCTGTGGCGTCTTAGCTGAACTGCGTCTGTCCGAATCGGCTATTGTTGAGTCACGGCCGTGACAGCCGCGTGGACGCGGCGTCTAATGGATTGAGAAACTTCTGGAGGAACTGCTATGCGTAAACCCACTCTGCTCATTACCTCGCTGGCCGCGTTGCTGGCCCTCGGCGGGTGTGCGTCCAGCCTGACCGGCGACACCTACAGCCGCGACGAGGCCCGGACCGTGCAGACGGTGCGCATGGGCACCATCGAGTCGCTGCGTCCGGTGAAGATCGAAGGCACCAAGACGCCGATCGGCGCCGGCGCCGGTGCGGTGATCGGCGGTATCGGCGGCAGCACGGTTGGCGGCGGCCGCGGCAGTGCGGTGGCGGCGGTGATTGGGGCGGTGG
>NZ_AVOF01000826.1:0-655 GCF_000465935.2 Pseudomonas sp. EGD-AK9 | reverse complement strand
CGACCAGCCGCAGCAGTTGCCGCCAGACCGCCAGGCGCGGCCGGCCTATGTCGCCACGCTCGAAGGCCTCGCGGCAGGCCGCGCGGCGGATCTTGCCGCTGGAGGTCTTCAGCACGCTGTGCGGCGGCGCCAGGACGATGTCGTCCGGCGGCACGCCGGCCAGCTCGAGCACCACGCGGCTGACCTCCTGCTGCAGTTGCCGACGCCGCCCGGCCTCCTGCTCCAGGGTTTCCGCCAGCACCACCAGGCGCTCCGTGCCACTGGCCGGATCCTGGCTGCCGAACACCGCGACGCAGCCCTTGCGCAGCCCCGCCAGGTTGCCCACCGCGGTTTCCAGGTCGTAGGGGTAGATGTTGCGCCCGGCGCGGATGATCAGGTCCTTGGCGCGCCCGGTCAGGTAGACCTCGCCGCCGGCCATGTAGGCCAGGTCGAGCGAGTCCATCCAGCCGTCGCGCAGGACCCGGCGGGTTTCCTCCGGGTTGCGCAAGTAGCCGGCGCTGGTGGACGGGCCGCTGAACTGCAGGTGCCCTTCGCGGCGCTCGGGCAGTTCGACGCCGCGCTCGTCGACGATGCGGATGCGGTGCCCCGGCAACGGCCGGCCGCAGGCGACGAACTGCAGCACCGCGTCATCCTGCACGCCCGCCGGCCGCGCCTC
>NZ_AVOF01000825.1:0-655 GCF_000465935.2 Pseudomonas sp. EGD-AK9 | reverse complement strand
ACCAGCGCCCAGCCGCCGTTGCCGCGCTGCGCGCCGGCTTCGGCCAGGGCGAGGGCCAGCGGGATCAGCAGCAGATTCTCCACCAGCATGCCGAGGGCCATGGCTACCGCCGCGGTCTGGCCAAGCACCATGACGGCGATGGGGTAGCCGATAAAACCGCTGTTGGACACCGACATGCCCATGGCCAGGATGGCGCTGGCCGACTGGCCCTGCCCGCGCCACCAGCGCGCCACGGCGAAACCGGCGGCGAACAGGCTCAGCGAGGCCAGCGCGTAGGCGGTCAGATAAGGCCAGTTGAGCACCTCGTCGAGACGCCGCTCGGTCAGCGCCTTGAGCAGCAGCGCCGGCAGGGCGAAGTTGATCACCAAGACGCCGAGGCCGCGCATCTGCTCGCGACTGAGCAGGCCGCCGCGCACCGAGAGAAACCCCAGGCCGATAAGGATGAAGATCGGCGCGGTGATCCCCAGCACCGTCAGCATGCCAGGCGCTCCGGGCGTTCCACGCGCAGCTGCGCCAGGCGCGAGCGGGTGCGGGCGAAGTCGAGGTGGCCGACGCCGGCGCACAGCGCCGCCAGGCTGGCCTCGCCCTGCAGCCAGAGCTCGATGCCGGCGTCGTAGGCGATATCGACGAAGTTGACCAGGCGCTGCTGCTCGTC
>NZ_AVOF01000824.1:0-656 GCF_000465935.2 Pseudomonas sp. EGD-AK9 | reverse complement strand
CTTAATAAAAACAAATCCTACAGAAAGTGTTCAATTGCCTAAATATCAACCCAAAATAGAAGACATTGAAAATAAAAAGGAAGACATTAAATTTTTAGAAAAAGAAGAGCTTGCTCGATTTTTACGTCTTACGGCTTCAGATGGGCTAGAAATGGATTCTTTAATATTTACTACTCTTTCTTATACAGGGTTACGTATAGGAGAATTACTGGCGCTCAAATGGTCTGACTTTGATGAATATAAAGGGTCCTTACGTGTTACTAAGACTCTATATAACCCAAGAAACAATATAACAGAATATGTATTATTACCACCAAAAACATCAGGATCTGTTCGTACTATTCGTATCGATGAACAATTAGTAAAAATGTTAAAACGCCATGAAGTTAAACAAAAAGAAATAAAATTTAAAAAAGGCAAAACTATACAGATAACCAATTTATTTTTGCTAGAAATGATGGGCATTCACAATTAAGAAAAGTAGTAGAGATTAGACTAAAAAGAGTTTTAAAGAAAGCGAAAATTACCAAGAATATCACTCCTCATTCTTTTAGACATACTCATACTTCTCTTTTAATCGAAGCGGGAGTAGGAGTAAAGGAGATTCAGCAACGCTTGGGTCATACTGATATCAATACAACAATGAATATTTACGC
>NZ_AVOF01000823.1:0-658 GCF_000465935.2 Pseudomonas sp. EGD-AK9 | reverse complement strand
TGGCCCGTAGGACGCGCAATTCGGATTTGTGCTGCTTGAAAAGACGAAAAACGTTTTCCCATATTGTTACCATCTCCTTTTTGCACCATTTTATTAAAACGCTTTCAATTTTTCATCCGCTGAGCGAACGGTATTTCTTCCATCTTTCGAATGAAAAAAACCCCAAGAGCAGCTCTTGGGGCTTATGCGCCGGGCGGAACGCCTGCGTCATCAAAACGCCGTTCCAGGTTGACGAATTTGTTGTATTCTTTTACGAACGCAAGAGACACGGTTCCTACCGGGCCGTTACGCTGTTTGGCGATAATAATTTCGATAATATTTTTATTCTCGGTTTCTTTGTCATAGTAGTCATCACGATAAAGGAACGCGACAATATCCGCGTCCTGCTCGATACTTCCTGATTCCCGGATATCAGACATCATCGGACGTTTATCCTGACGCTGCTCAACACCCCTGGAAAGCTGAGAAAGCGCGATAACAGGGACTTGCAGCTCCCTGGCAATCGACTTCAGTTCACGGGAAATTTCAGATACTTCCTGCTGACGGTTGTCCTTTGAACGACCGCTTCCCTGAATCAATTGCAGGTAATCGATCAAAATCATGCCCAGCCCGCTTTCCTGCTTCAAGCGGCGGCACTTGGCACGGATTTCACTCACTC
>NZ_AVOF01000822.1:0-659 GCF_000465935.2 Pseudomonas sp. EGD-AK9 | reverse complement strand
ATGGCCTGTCGAAGCGCTTCCACATCGCCGTAAGGAATGAGTTTGATTCCCGGAAGCATCGGGCCGAATCCTCGTTTATATTCCTCCTCAGAAGAAAGAGATACCGCCAGCATCGTGCGGCCGTGGAAGTTTCCGACACATGCGATAATTTCCGCTTGATTGTCAGCTACGCCCTTCACTTCATACGCCCAGCGTCTCGCCGCTTTCACCGCAGATTCAACCGCTTCGGCTCCTGTATTCATCGGCAGAATCATCTCTTTGCCTGTCAGTTTAGCTGTTTTTTCGTAAAACGGCCCAAGCTGATCGTTATGAAACGCGCGTGACGTGAGGGTGATTTTATCAGCCTGATCAATCAATGCCTGAATGATTTTCGGGTGTCTGTGCCCCTGGTTTACCGCAGAGTAAGCACTCAGCATATCCATATATTCATTGCCTTCCGGGTCCTTTACCCAAGCACCCAGCGCTTCAGAAATAACAATCGGGAGCGGGTGATAATTGTTGGCTCCGTAATGAGACGTCTGATCAATAATTTCTTTGGATTTAGATAAAGCTGTCATATTTGAATTCCCCCTTGTTTTCTGTTTCAACATGTTGTCCTGCTTTCCCTTTATATAAATGCAAGTTCTGTGCCAAATCAAGAATTCGTGTGTTTTCTACAA
>NZ_AVOF01000821.1:0-661 GCF_000465935.2 Pseudomonas sp. EGD-AK9 | reverse complement strand
GAACAGCGCTTCGAGCTGCGCCTGTGGCGGGACCAGGCCGGGGGCGGGCGGGCGGCCCAGCTGGGTGCGCTTGCTGTCGACCCAGCGCGCGCCGGGGATATGCCCGGCGGCATAGCGCGCCGCGCCGCTGAGGTCGACCAGGATCAGCTCGGCGGCGTCCAGGCGGCTGGCCAGCTCGGCGGGCTCGATCACCAGGGGCAGGTTGGCGAAGGCGGACATGGAGGCCTCCTCGAATGAAAAGAGGCCGATTGTAGCGGAAAGGGCTAGCGCCCGCGCCTGGCGAAGCTGGCCAGGGCGCGCTCGATGCATTGCACGGTTTTACCGAAGGCCTGCAGGCCGAGCTCGTTGAACGGCTGGCCGCCCTGGTCGGCGACCAGCAGCATGACCACCCGGCCATTGCTGGCCAGCGAGCGCAGCAGCAGGTGTTCGCCGGGGAACAGCGCCTTCAGGCTGCCCGGCAGCAGGGCGGAGAACTGGGCGATATTGGCCGGGCTCAGGCGCAGCTGGCCGGGTTCGGCGAGCAGCCGGCGCAGCACCTGGCTGTGCGCCGGGTCCAGGCTCAGGGCGCTGGCGCCCGGCTCCAGCCCCGCCTGCTGCTGGGCCTGCAGGCGGCTGTGCTGACGATCGGCGAGTAGCAACAGCACCCGGTTCAGGCCGCAGG
>NZ_AVOF01000820.1:0-662 GCF_000465935.2 Pseudomonas sp. EGD-AK9 | reverse complement strand
TTGTCACAGACGATCGTTGAAGTTTGTCTAGGGGAAATTGAGCAGATCAAAGACAAATACAACATGGAACAAAATCTCAGAACGTATCTCCGCCGTATCAAAAGAAAAACGGCTCTCTTGATCGCGGTCAGCTGCCAGCTTGGTGCCATTGCGTCTGGAGCTGATGAGAAGATTCATAAGGCATTGTACTGGTTTGGGTATTACGTCGGCATGTCTTATCAGATTATTGATGATATTCTTGATTTTACTTCAACTGAAGAAGAACTGGGTAAACCCGTTGGAGGAGATTTGCTTCAAGGAAACGTCACATTGCCAGTGCTGTATGCCCTGAAAAATCCTGCATTAAAAAACCAGCTTAAATTGATTAACAGTGAGACAACGCAGGAACAACTTGAACCAATCATTGAAGAAATCAAAAAAACAGATGCAATTGAAGCATCTATGGCAGTAAGCGAAATGTATCTGCAGAAAGCTTTTCAGAAATTAAACACGCTTCCTCGAGGGCGCGCACGCTCGTCTCTTGCAGCCATCGCAAAATATATCGGTAAAAGAAAATTTTAATTTTTGTAGATATTAAGAAATTTCTCCGCCCCGGATTGATTAATTATCAGAAAGATGTTACGATTTCGGTGTGCAGTGTGAAAGCCTATACATAATGATGG
>NZ_AVOF01000819.1:0-665 GCF_000465935.2 Pseudomonas sp. EGD-AK9 | reverse complement strand
ATTTTGATGCAGAAGAGGATGCAGGATGTGCCGCTCCTGTTTTGAACGATCAGTCTTTTTCTCCGCTTTCGGCACCCAATAACGCACCCTCTCAAATGGGTAAGTCGGCAGGCTGATCCGCTTTGGTTTGTTTCCCTCGTAAAGCTGCTTCCAGTCAACACCAGATCCGTTCGCCCACTGCTCTGCAATCTGATCGAGTTTTCTTTGCTCCAGCAATTTATGTACCGATTCGGCGGGACGCGATGGTTCGCTTCCTCTTGACACGCGGCCCTTCCAGCAATGCTGAATGGTTTTTCGTCCTTCTATAAAAGCCTTCAATTGGTCGCTCAATTCTTGAATTCCGGATGCTAAGAAAGAAACCCGTTCTTCCATTGGTTCACGGCCTACCTGCAATGTATACGCCAAATCTTTAATCTGAATCCCATCATGAAGAAAATCCAAGAGACGTTTTACATATACACGGAGACGTTCTTGATTACGGGCAGAAAGCGGAATAACTGCGGATATGTCAGAATCTGAGGACAAAGAAACGTCCTGCTCCGCTGCTTGAGGAATATATTCCTCAAGGATAATATGTGCGTTTGAACCAGTTGCTCCGAAGGAACTGATACCAGCCCGCCGCGGATAAGGGACCTCTTCCCCATTCTCCTTGATAACAGGCTGCT
>NZ_AVOF01000818.1:0-14650 GCF_000465935.2 Pseudomonas sp. EGD-AK9 | reverse complement strand
CCCGGGCCTGATCCTGGTCATCCCCGGCTTGCAGCAGATGGTGCGGGTGGACCTGCGCACCATAGTGCTGGACGTGCCGACCCAGGACGTGATCTCCCGCGACAACGTCTCGGTCAAGGTCAACGCGGTGGTCTACTTCCGCGTGCTCGACGCGCAGAAGGCGATCATCCAGGTCGAGGACTACCACATCGCCACCAGCCAGCTGGCGCAGACCACCCTGCGCGCGGTGCTCGGCAAGCACGAGCTGGACGAGATGCTCGCCGAGCGCGAGCGGCTCAACGTCGACATCCAGCAGGTGCTCGATGCGCAGACCGACGCCTGGGGCATCAAGGTGGCCAACGTCGAGATCAAGCATGTCGACCTCGACGAGTCCATGGTGCGCGCCATCGCCAAGCAGGCCGAGGCCGAACGCGAACGGCGGGCCAAGGTGATCCACGCCGAGGGCGAGCTGCAGGCCTCGGAAAAGCTCATGCAGGCCGCCGAGATGCTCGGCCGCCAGCCCGGCGCCATGCAGCTGCGCTACATGCAGACGCTGAGCAATATCGCCGGCGACAAGAGCTCGACCATCGTCTTCCCGCTGCCGGTGGAGCTGCTGCAGGGCATCGCCGAGGTGAAGAAATAGCCGCCCGGCGCAGGACTATTCCCTGAAAAACCTGGCGAAAACAGATGGCCGACTGCCAGGTCTTTTCTAGACTTCGAGAAGGCAACGGGTCCTTCCAGCGGAGGTCGCTATGCGCATCGGTGTGCCCAAGGAAATCAAGAACCACGAGTACCGCGTCGGCCTCACCCCGCAATCGGTGGCCGAGCTCGCCGCGCTGGGCCACGAGGTCTGGGTCGAGACCCAGGCCGGCGCCGCCATCGGCTTCTCCGACGACGACTACCGCCAGGCCGGCGCGCAGATCGCCCAGGTCGCCGGCGAGGTGTTCCAGGAGGCGCGGCTGATCGTCAAGGTCAAGGAGCCGCTGGCGGTGGAGCGGGCCAAGCTGCGCCCGCACCACACCCTGTTCACCTACCTGCACCTGGCCCCGGACCGGCCGCAGACCGACGAGCTGATGGCCGGCGGCGCCACCTGCATCGCCTACGAGACGGTGACCGACGGCCAGGGGCGCCTGCCGCTGCTGGCGCCGATGTCCGAGGTGGCCGGGCGCATGTCGATCCAGGCCGGCGCCAGCTGCCTGGAGAAGGCCCGCGGCGGCCGTGGCGTGCTACTCGGCGGGGTGCCCGGGGTGGCCCCGGGCAAGGTGGTGATACTCGGCGGCGGCGTGGTCGGCAGCCATGCGCTGGCCATGGCGGTGGGCCTGGGCGCCGACGTCACGGTGCTGGACAAGAGCGTCGACGCCCTGCGCCGGCTCGATGCGCTGTACGGCAACCGCATCACCACGCTCTACTCGACCCGCGCCGCGCTGCGCGAACAGGTGCTGGCCGCCGACCTGGTGATCGGCGGCGTGCTGATCCCCGGGGCCGCCGCGCCCAAGCTGATCAGCGCCGAGATGGTGCGGCACATGCGCCCCGGCGCGGTGCTGGTGGACGTGGCCATCGACCAGGGCGGCTGCGCCGAGACCTCGCGCGCCACCACCCACGCCGAGCCCACCTATGTGGTCGACGAGGTGGTGCACTACTGCGTGGCCAACATGCCCGGCGCGGTGGCGCGCACCTCGACCCTGGCGCTGAACAACGCCACCCTGCCGTTCGTCGTCGCCCTCGCCGAGAAGGGCACGCGGCGGGCCCTGGAGGAAGACCCGCACCTGCTCAATGGGCTCAACGTGGCCAAGGGCGTGATCACCTGCGGCAGCGTCGCCGAGGCCCACGGCCTGCCGTTCCAGTCGGCGGCCGGGGTGCTGGAGCACCTGTAGCGGGGCGTGCTCGTGGCGCTGGCCGCTATGGCGCTGGCTCGGCTCCCGGCCAGCGCCGCTCTCCACCGCCCGGCCGTTCCCGCCAGGCCTGCAACGAGCGGGTCGGCAGATCGAAGTAGTCCCGCGTGCGGGCGTAGCCGTGGCCGCCCATGCGGCCGATGGCGTCCAGACCGAGCTGGTCGATATAGAGCGTCTTCGGGTCGATCAGCTCGTCGCGTACATGCACCATCAATACTTCGCCAAGGATGATTTCCCGCGACTGGCCGATGGACAGGCCCATCATTCGCCGGCACTCCAGGGCGACCGGCGCTTCGGCAATGTACGGGCAGCCGACGCGGCTGCCGGGCAGTGCGGTGAGCCCGGCGGCGAGCAGTTCGTCGAAGCCGGGTTCGAAGGGCACCGCGCAGACGTTCATGGCCTCCACCAGCGCGTCGGAAACGATGTTCACGGTGAACTCCTGGTTCAGCAGGATGTTGCGGGTGGTGTCCTTCGGGGTCAGGTCGGCGTGATTCTCCACGCCCAGGGCGAGGATCGGCGGGTCGGCGGACAGGGCGTTGAAGAAGCTGAAGGGCGCGGCGTTGGCACGGCCTTCGGCGTCCACTGTGGTGACCAGCGCGATGGGCCGGGGCACCACGCTGCCGATGAGGATCTTGTATTTCTCGCGCGGGCTCAGTTGGGCGAAGTCGAAGCTCAGCATGGCGTTATCTCTTGTTATCGGTCGGGTTCGCTGGCGAAGGCGCACAGCGGGTGTTCTGCGCTCCAGGCATCGGCGAAGGGAATGGCCGGCTGGAACAGGTCGCGCCAGTCGGGCTGGCCGAAGGCGCGGTCGGCATGGCTCCGCATCAACCTGTGGTACTGGCGCTGGGCCTGACGCTGCAGGTCGCGATAATCGACGCCGTTGACCTGGCCGCCGTCCATCACGCAGCGGCCGCCGATCCAGCTGGCGATGCAGTCGTCGCCGCGGCCGGCGAGGACGAGGTTCTTCAGTGGGTCGAACAGCGGCCCCAGGTGCAGGCCGTCGAGGCTGAACACGGTGATATCGGCGCAGGCGCCCGGTGCCAGCCGGCCCAGGTCGTCGCGGCCGAGTGCCCGGGCACCCCCCAGGGTGGCGGCGTTGTAGAGGTCGAGGGCGCTGGTCTGCGCGCTGCCACCTTCCTTGAGGCGGGCGATGTTCAGGCCCTGGCGCATGTTCTCCAGCAGGTCTGCCGGCCAGGTGTCGGTGCCGAGGGCGAAGTTCACCCCGTGGGCCCGGTAGCGGCCGAAGGAGTCCAGCGCTTCGCCGTCGCGGGCGAACACCACGGGGCAGTGGACCAGGCTGCTGCCGCTGTTGGCCAGGCGCGCGAGGTCGTCGTCGCCTTCGATGTAGATGCCATGGGGCAGCAGCGTTCGTGGGCCGAGCAGGTCCAGCTCCTCCAGCCAGGCCAGCGGCGCCTTGCCGCGCAGCGCTTTCACCAGCGCCACTTCGCCAGCCCCCTGGCAGCAGTGCAGACGCACCGGAGCGGTCAATTCGCGGCTGAGGGTAACTGTGCGTTGCAGCAGCGCTGGGGTGCAGGTCTGGATGCGGTCCGGCAGCAGGGCGCCGCGAATCAACCCGTTGTGAGCGCCGTCGAAGTCGCGGAAGAAACGCTCGGCGGCGTCCAGCCCGGCCAGGCCACGGGGTTCGTCCCAATGCTCGGCGAGGCTGCCGTCGGCGCGCAGGTACTGCATGCCGCTCATGAAGCAGGGGCCGAGGTAGGTGCGCAGGCCGAGCTCGCCAGCAACACCGGCGACCGCCGCGAACTCGTCGTAGGTTTCGGCCCACTCGCGGTAGTACATGGAGGTGATCGGCATGGCGGTGGTGATGCCGTTGCGGATCAGTTGGGTGAAGGCGTAGCGGTACTTGAAGACTTCCTCTTCGAAGCGGTAGCTCTCCTTCGGCCCACGGGCGAGGTAGTCCGCCGACCACATGCGGCCCATGGCGGCCTCGTCGCCGTTGTCGAGACACAGCACCGTGGAGTCGAGATCGCCCAGGGCGTCGAGGTCGATGAAGCCGGGGCCGAGCAGGGCGTTGCCGTAGTCGATCCACTGATCCACCGGGCCGGGAAAGCCCCGGCCGACGAAGAGGATGCGGGCGCCTTCGATGATCACCTCGCCATCGCGCCAGAGCACGTGGCGAGTGCCATCGAAGCCCACCACGCAACTGGCCTTGAGGCCGATGCGCGGCGTATTCACAGACGGCGCTCCAGTAGGCGGCCCTGGGCTGCTATCAGCTTGCCGGCGCGATACACCTGGCGCGTCGGCCGCGCCACCACGGCTTCGCCGAGGCTTTGTGCATCCATCAGCAGGAAGTCGGCGCGGGCACCGAGGGTGAGGCCGTGTTCCGACAGGCCGAGGGCCTTGGCGCCATTCTGGCTGGCGGCATCGAAGGCGGCGGCCAGCTCGTCGTCCTTGGCCAGATCGAAGCGGAAGGCCAGCAGCATGGCGCGCTCCAGCATGTCGCCGTTGCCCATGGGCGACCAGGCGTCGCGGATGCCGTCAGAGCCCAGGCAGAGGTTCACGCCGGTTTCGCGCAGGGCGAGGAAGGGCGGCACTGAGCAGTCGGCCGGTGCCGAGCTCATCAGCGAAATATCCAGTGCAGCCAGACGCTCGGCCAGCGGCTTGACCTGGCTCCAGGGCGCCATGCCCAGGCAATAGGCGTGGCTGATCATCACCCGGCCCTGGCGGTTGAATCGCTCGGTGTAGTCGGCGATGCGGGCGATCTGCCAGAGGCCCAGTTCGCCCTTGTCGTGCAGGTGGATGTCCACGCCCCGGTCGAACTCGGCGGCCAGGCCGAAGACGATGTCCAACTGGGCGATGGGGTCGTTGTCGATGCCGCAGGGGTCGAGTCCGCCGACGTTCTCCACGCCCAGGCCCATGGCCTGGCGCATCAGCTCGGCGGTGCCGGGGCGGCTGACCAGCCCGGTCTGCGGGAACACCACCAGCTCCAGGTCGATCAGGTCGCGGTAGCGCTCGCGCAGGGCCTGCATGGCCTCCACATGGCGCAGGCCGAATTCGGGGTCGATATCCACATGGCAGCGCATGGTCAGCGAACCACGGGCGATGCAGTTTTCCAGCAGCGCGCCGGCGCGCTCGGCGATGGGCGCGGTGACCTCGCGCAGCACGCGGCGCTCGTTGGCGATGTAGTCCTTGAGCGTCGGGCCGGCGCTGTTGGGGCGCCAGGGTTGGCCCCAGAGGGTCTTGTCCAGGTGGATGTGGCTTTCCACCAGGGCGCAGGTCATCAGTTGGCCGGCGCCATCGATATCACCGTCGGCACACGGTGCAGCGCTGGCCGGGCGGCGCTCGGCGAAGCGCCCGTGCTGGATGAGGAAGTCTTCAGCCGCGCCGCCGAAGGGGCGGACGTTGCGCAGCCAGTAAGTGTCGGTCATGGGGGCATCTCAACGCATGAAGGTGGACAAACGTAGGATGGGTTTCGCTGCGCTCCACCGCATCCTACAAAGGCCCAAAGGCGTCAGCCCTTGAGCTTGGACCAGATGCGGTCCTGCAGCTCGCGGGCCTGGTTGCTGCACTCCTTCTCGGGGCGCAGGCGCTCGGCGTAGGCGTCGGGCATGTTGATGGCGTCCATCACGCGCCACTTCTGGTCCAGCAGCGCGTCGCTGTCGATGCCGTTGGCATAGGCGATGGCGTTGGACACGGCAGCAGCGTTTTCCGGCTTCATCATCCAGTCGATGAAGACCTTGGCGTTGCCCGGGTGCGGCGCGCTCTTGGGCACGGCGAAGTTGTCCTGGAACATGGCCACGCCTTCACGCGGGTAGACGTACTTGATGCTGCTCTTCTGCAGCGTGGCGCGGGCAGTGGAGCCGTTCCAGTTCTGCATCATGATCACCTCGCCCGAGGCCATGCGGTCCACGGTATTGTCGGAGCTGTACATCTTCAGGAAGGGTTTCTGCTTCTGCAGCAGCTCGAGGATGCGCTTGGCGTCCTGCGGGGTTTCGCTGCATTCATCCACGCCCAGGTAATGGCTGGCGGCGTTGATCAGGCTGCTCGGCGTATCCAGCGCAGCGAGTTGGCCTTGCAGTTCGGGACGCGGCTCGAAGAATTCTTTCCAGGAGTCGTCCAGCTTGCCGCCCGGCACCCGTGCGCTGTCGTAGGAGAAGCCAGTGGTGCCCCAGAGGTAGGGCGCCGAGAACTTGCGGCCGGGGTCGAACTCGGGATCACGGAAGGCCGGCTTCACATGGGTGAAGTTCGGCAGGCTCGGCGCGTCGATTTCCTGCAGGTAGCCCTGCTCGATAAGGGTGCGCATGATCGAGTGCGACGGCACGATCACGTCGTAGGCGGCGCCGCCGGCCTGCAGTTTGGCCAGCAGGGTTTCGTTGCTGTCGTAACCGTCCATGGTGACCTTGATGCCGGTCTCCTTCTCGAACTTGGCCAGCAGTTCCACCGGGTAGTAGTCGGTCCAGTTGTAGAAGAACAGTTCCTTGGGTTCGTCCGCCTGGGCGCAGACGGCGGCGAAAAAGCCGAGGGTCAGACCGGTTACCCCATGACGCAATGCTTTCAACTTCATTGTTTTTTCTCCGGTTGAAGAACAGGTTGGGCAGAGATGGAGCAAAGGATCAGGCGGTGGGTTTGCCTCGCTGGCCGAGCCAGAAGGAGAGCACCACCAGGACGATGGAAATCACCAGCATCAGGGTCGAGATTGCGTTGATCTCGGGAGTTACCCCGGCCTTGATGGCCGAGAAGATGTACACCGGCAGCGTGGTCGCACCGGGGCCGGCGACGAAGAAGGTCATGATGAAGTCGTCCAGGCTGACCACGAACGCCAGTACTGCGCCGGACAGCACCGCCGGGAACAGCAACGGCAAGGTCACCCGGCGGAAAGTGTGGAAGGGGTTGGCGTAGAGGTCGCCCGCCGCTTCCAGCAGGCTCTTGTCCAGGTCGTTCAGGCGCGCGCGAATCGGCAGGTAGGCGAACGGAATGCAAAAGCCGATGTGGGCGATGATCACCGTCAGCAGGCCGAGCTTTATGCCGAGCGCCATGAATAGCAGCAGGGTGGCCACCGCCGTGACGATCTCCGGCAGGATCAGCGGCAGGTTGATGCCGCCTTCCACCATCTTCTGCCCGTAGAAGGGCCGGTAGGTGGCCAGCGCCGCGAGCAGGGCGATGGTGGTGGCGCAGACGGTGGCGATACTGGCGACTATCACCGAGTTCAGCGCCGCCGCCTGGATCGACGGGTTGGCGAGAATGCGCCCGTACCAGGCGAAGGAGAACTCAGTCCACACCGTGGCGGTGCGGTTGGCGTTGAAGCTGTAGGCGATCAGCACCAGGATCGGCAGATACAGGTAGGCCAGCACCAGCAGGCTGGTTTCGCGGGTCAGCGGCAACTTCTTCAGGTGAGAGGCAATCATCAGCGGGCTCCCTGGCGGACGGCCTTGGCGGCTTTCTTGGCGTAGAGGGCGTAGAGCACCAGAGTCAGCAGCATCAGCCCGAGCAGAAGGAAGGACAGCGAGCTGCCCAGCGGCCAGTTGCGCGCGGTGCCGAACTGCTGCTGGATCAGGTTGCCGATCATCAGCGTCTTGCCGCCGCCGAGGATGGCAGGGGTGATAAAGGCGCCCAGGCTCGGCACGAACACCAGCAGCGCACCGGCCACCACACCGGGCATGGACAGCGGCAGGATCACCCGGCGCAGTGCCTTGAAGCGGTTGGCGCCGAGGTCGTAGGCGGCTTCCACCAGGCGCCAGTCGAGCTTCTCCAGGGTGGAGTAGATCGGCAGGATCATGAACGGCAGGAAGCTGTAGACCAGCCCGACGACCACGGCGAAATCGTTGTACAGCAGGGTGATGCCGCCGGCCTGCGGGAACAGCGCATTGAGGCTCTGTGCCAGCCAGCCGTGCTCGCGCAGGATGATCAGCCAGGCGTAGTTGCGAATCAGCAGGTTGGTCCAGAACGGGATGGTGATCAGCAGCACCATGATGTTGCGCGAACGTTCGCTGAGGCTGGTCATCCACAGGGCCACGGGAAAGCCCACGAGGAAGCACAGCAGCGTGGTGCCACCGGCCTGCAGCACCGAGCGCAGCAGTGCCTGGGCGTAGACCCAGTTCAGTTCGAGGTTGCCGTCGAAGTCTTCCTGGAAGAACAGCTGCGTGTAGCTGTGCCACTGCCAGTCGGCACTCCAGTCCACGCCGCCATAGAGGTTGCGCGGCAGCAGGCTGATGTAGCCCATGATGCCCAATGGAATGGCGATCAGGCAGAGCAGGGTGAGCAGCACCGGCGACAGCAACAATAGCCGGTTGAGGCTGGGGGAGGTGGCGCTGACGCTCATCTCAGGCCTCCATCAGCAGGCAGGCGTGGGGCGGCAGATGCACCGCCACGGGCGAGCCCACGGGACGGGCGCCGGTGGCGCCTTCGTTGCTTTCGCGCAGCATCACTTTCACGTCATTGGCCAGCCGGCACTGGTAGAGCGTGGCCGTGCCAATGTAGAGCACGGCCTCGACCACGCCGCGCAGGTGGTGCGGTTCTGACGGAGCCACCAGCTTCGACCGCTCCGGACGGAACGCCAGTTGCGCGCGGCCGGCCAGGGAGTCGCCGTCGTTGGTGCAGGGAATGTCCACCGCAAGCCCATCGGGGCGGAACAGGCGACCGTTCTGCGGGCACTGGCGAAGCTGGCCGGGGAGGAAGTTGATGTCACCGATGAAGTGGGCGACGAAGGGGTGCTGCGGTCGCTCGTAGACCTCGCTGGGGGTGCCGATCTGCAGGATCTTGCCGCTGGCCATCACGGCGATGCGATCCGACAGGGTTAGCGCCTCCTCCTGGTCGTGGGTGACGAAGATGAAAGTGATGCCCGCCTCCTGCTGCACACGCTTGAGCTCCACCTGCATTTCCTTGCGCAGCTTGAGGTCCAGCGCGGAGAGGGGTTCGTCCAGCAGCAGCACGTCCGGGCGCGGTGCCAGCGCACGGGCCAGGGCCACGCGTTGCTGCTGGCCGCCGGAGAGTTCGGCGGGGCGGCGGCGGGCCAGGTGTTCCATCTGTACCAGTGCCAGCATCTCCCGCACCCGCACGGGAATGGCAGCGCGCGCCAGGCCCTGCATCTCCAGGCCGAAGGCGACATTCTCGGCCACCGTCATATGAGGGAACAGCGCATAGTTCTGGAACACGGTATTGATCCGGCGCTGGTACGGCGGCAGCTCGTCCACCCGTTGTCCGCCGATATGGATGCTGCCGGAGCTGAGTTGTTCGAAGCCGGCGATGCTGCGCAACAGTGTGGTCTTGCCACAGCCCGAGGGGCCGAGCAGGGTGAAGAACTCGTTGGGGCGGATGCTCACCGTAACGTCGTCAAGCGCCGGGGCCACTTCAGGGTCGTCGATATAGCGCTTGCTGACGCGTTGCACTTCGATGGACGATTCGCGCTTCATTTTGGTGCGTCACCTTTTGTTTTTGTATGCAAAAATTGAATGCAATCTACAAATAGCCCGTTTAAGCTGATTGCGCAACAGGCTTTTTCTGGCGGAATCTCTCCCTCCGAAGCAGGCCGTTCAGCGCAACAATGGAGTGACCATGACCGACAAGAAGCTGGAAACCATGGTGGACCGGGTCTATCAGGGGGTTTACCAGGCCATCAGCAAGCGCTCGCTGCGACCCGGCATGAAACTGGGCGAGGCTTCCCTGGCGGGGTTGTTCGGCGTCAGCCGCACTTCGGTGC
Organism: Pseudomonas sp. EGD-AK9; assembly: GCF_000465935.2. NCBI lineage: Bacteria > Pseudomonadati > Pseudomonadota > Gammaproteobacteria > Pseudomonadales > Pseudomonadaceae > Pseudomonas > Pseudomonas sp. EGD-AK9. The sequence goes on along the minus strand of NZ_AVOF01000818.1, from coordinate 5,125 downwards.
GGGCGGCGCTCAAGCAACTGGAAGCCGATGGACTGGTGAGCTCCGAGCCGAACAAGGGCTGTTGGGTCTCGCTGCCCAGCGACGAGGAGATCCGCTCACTGTTCGAGACCCGGCGGCTGATCGAGATCGGCATCGTCACCGAGCTGTGTCGGCGGCGTGACGCGGCGGCCATGCGCAATCTGCGTGAGCATCTGCTGCTGGAGGAGGCGGCGCGGCGCGAGCATGACCATGAGCGGCTCATCCACCTGCTGGGCGAATTCCACATCAAGCTGGCCATGGCGCTGCACAACCCGGTGCTGCTGGACTGGTTCCGCAAGCTCATCTCCCGCGCCTCTCTCTACGCCGCGGCGCTGGACGACGAACGCCATGACGCCTGTCGTGACGACGAGCACCTGCGGCTGATCGAGTTCATCGAGGCCGGCAACCAGAACGCCGCCATCGAGTTGACCTGTTTCCACCTGGCCGCTATCCAGAACGCCATCCTCGAATCGGCCGACAAGCTCAAGACCGGCTACCACCCGCTGAAGCACCTGATCGAGAGCTGAGCGCAGCGATGAAGATCCAGTTGATCAACCCGAACACCAGTGCCGCCATCACTGCCCGCCTGGCCGAGGTCGCTCGAGATCTGCTGCACCCCGGCAACCAGTTGCTGGCCGTGACCAATGGCGCGGGACCGAGCTCCATCGAGAGCCACTACGACGAGGCGCTTTGCCTGCCAGGCTTGCTCCAGGCCATTCGTGACGGTGAGCGCGAGGGTGCCGAAGGGCATGTGATCGCCTGCTTTGGCGACCCGGGCCTGCTCGCTGCGCGGGAAGTCGCCCGCTATCCGGTGATCGGCATGGCCGAGGCGGCGATGCACTTGGCAGCCTGGCTCGCGACCGGGTTCAGCATCGTGACGACCTTGAGCCGTACCAAGGTCATTGCTCGCCATCTCGTCGAGCGTTATGGCTTCGCGCAGCATTGCCGGGGCATTCACGCGGTGAACATCCCGGTGCTGGCTCTGGATGGACAGCCGCAAGGCCTGCAATCTCTGATGCACGCCGCCTGCCTCGAGGCCTTGGAACGTGATGAGTCCGCCGCTATCGTCCTCGGTTGCGCCGGCATGAGCCACTTGGCCGAACCGCTCAGTCAGGCGCTTGGAGTGCCCGTGATCGACGGCGTGGGCGCCGGCCTGAAAATGGTGGAATTGCTCGGCGAACTCAAGCTGAGTACCAGCAAACGGGGTGATTTGGACTATCCGTTGGCCAAGCCCTATACGGGGTTCCTGCAGGGCTTCGCCTGGACGGAACGCCTGCCCCCCAAGCCTCGTTTTGCCGATTGATTGTCTGTTTGGCGCCTTGGGCTGGCATGCCCTGGCGCCCGTTGGGTTAGGCCGGAGGCGGCGCACCTGGCAGGGCGCACTACACTGCATGACAGGGCTTGCCATAGAGGGGCGCGCCATGTCTGAGATCAGCCGTCGCCATCTGCTGCTCGCCGCCGGCGGCGCCCTGCTGGCCAGCCCGGCGCTGGTGCTGGCCGAGCGTCTGCTGACACCGGCGCAGACCCTCGGGCCCTTCTACCCCGACCAGCTGCCGCTGGATCGCGACAACGACCTGGTGCAGGTCGAGGGCCAGGCCGAGCCAGCGCGCGGCATCCGCGTGCAGCTGCACGGGCTGATCCTCGATGGCCGCGGCCAGCCGCTGGCGGGCGCGCTGGTGGAAATCTGGCAGGTCGATGCCAACGGCATCTACCTGCACAGTCGCGGCGGCGACCGCCAGCGCCGCGACCCCGGCTTCCAGGGCTACGGCCGCTTCACCACCGGCGCCGACGGCCGCTATCGCTTTCGCACCATTCGCCCGGTGGCCTATCCCGGGCGCACCCCGCATATCCACCTGGCGGTGACCCTGCCGGGGCTGCCGCGCTTCGCCACCCAGTGCTATATCCGCGGCGAGCCGGGCAACCGCCGCGACGGCCTGCTCAACGCGATCCGCGACCCGCAGCTGCGCGAGCTGCTGATCGTGCCCTTCGTGCCGGTGACCGGGCAGGTCGACGAGCAGGTGGCGCGCTTCGATGTGGTACTGGGTGTTACCCCGGCTTCATGATCGCCCTTTGCACAAGCGCCTACAGCGGCCAGACCCACAACAGCAGCGGCACGCTGACCAGCACCACGAGAATCTCCAGGGGCAGGCCGAGGCGCCAGTAGTCGCCGAAACGGAAGCCGCCGGGGCTGAGGATCAGGGTGTTGTTCTGGTGGCCGATGGGGGTGAGGAAGGAGCAGGAGGCGCCGATGGCCACCGCCATCAGCAGCGAATCGGGGCTGACGCCGAGCTGGCTGGCGGCGCTGAGGGCGATGGGGCACATCACCGCGGCGGTGGCGGCGTTGTTCATGAAGTCCGACAGGGTCATGGTCACCACCAGCAGCAGGGTCAGGGTGACGATGGCGTTGCCCTGCGCCAGGTGCTCCATCAGCAGGCGCGCCAGCAGGTCGGCGGCGCCACTTTCCGACATGGCCCCGGCCACCGGGATCAGCGCGCCGAGCAGCACGATCACCGGCCAGTCGACGGCCTCGTACACCGCGCGCAGCGGGATCAGGCGCAGCAGCATGTAGGCCAGCACCCCGGCGGCGAAGGCCACCGCCGCCGAGAGCAGGCCGAAGGCGGCCGCGGCGATGGCCAGCAGCATCACCCCCAGGGCCAGGTTGGCCTGGCGCGGGTCGGGAATCACGATGGCGCGCGCGGCCAGCGGCACGCAGCCGTAGTCGTTGGCGAATTCGCCGATGTCCTCGGCGCCGCCCTGCATCAGCAGCACGTCGCCGCTCTGGATCAGGGTCGAGCGCAGGCGCTTGATCGAGCGGTGGCTCTGCCGCGAGATGGCCAGCAGGTTGATGCCGTAGCGGCTGCGCAGGCGGGTGCTGCTGGCGGAACGGCCGATCAGTTGCGAGTCGGGCTTGACCAGCAGTTCCTGCAGCGCGCGCTCCTCGCCGTTGCCCTCCTTCCTCTCCGGCTCGGCGCCATCCTCCTGGCGCTGCTGCTCGGCCTCCTTGGCCTCGCGCTCGGCTTCCAGCAGCAGGTCCAGCTGGCCCAGCACCTCGCCCAGTTCCTCGGGCTCGGCCTCGATCACCAGCACGTCGTCGGCCTGCAGCACGCGGCGCGGGTTGGGCGCGCTCAGGCGCAGCTTGTTGCGCACCATGGCCACCACCTGGGCGTCGGCCTCGTCGAGCAGTTGCTCGATCTCGCGCAGGGTCTTGCCCTGGGCCTTGCCGCCGTCCTTGACGCGCGCCTCGGTGAGGTAGCGGCCGGTGTCGAAACTGGCGGCGTTGCCCACCTCGCGCCTGGGCACCAGGCGCCAGCCGAGCAGGGTGATGAACAGCACGCCGGCCAGCGCCACCGCCACGCCCACCGGGCTGAAGTCGAACATGGCGAAGGGGCCGGCGCCGTGCTGCGCGCGGAAGCTGGAGACGATCAGGTTGGGCGGCGTGCCGATCAGCGTGGTCATGCCGCCGAGAATGGTGCCGAAGGCCAGCGGCATCAGCACCCGGCCGGGCGGCAGCTCCAGGCGCGCGGCGATCTGCAGGGCGATGGGCATCAGCAGGGCGAGGGCGCCGACGTTGTTCATGAAGGCCGAGAGCAGGGCGCCGAGCCCGGTCAGTGCGGCGATCGACGCCAGCACCCCGGCGTTGCCGGGCAGCAGGTGCTGGGCCAGGCGGTTGACCGCGCCGCTGCTCTGCAGGCCGTAGCTGAGCACCAGCACGCAGGCCACGGTGATCACCGCCGGGTGGCCGAAACCGACGAAGGCCTCGCGCTCCGGCACCAGACCGGCGATCACGCAGGCCAGCAGGGCGCCGAGGGCGACCACGTCATGCCGCCAGCGGCCCCAGATGAACAGCCCCATGCTGGCGACGAGAATGGCGAAGATCAGGCCTTGGTCGAGGGTCATGGGGCGGACTGTCCTTGTGCGAGGGGCGCAGGTGCTTGTTGTAGCAGAGTCCGTGCCGCCGCGGCGGTTCCCTGCTCGTGCCCTAGGCTGCGCTTGGGGCATTGGTGCGCAGGGCGCACCCTAGGGCGGCAAACCGCGTTGGCGGATGCCTCAGACGTACTGCGCGGCGGCGTAGCCCGAGGCCCAGGCCCACTGGAAGTTGAAGCCGCCGAGGTGGCCGGTGACGTCGAGCACCTCGCCGATGAAGTACAGCCCCGGCACCCTGAGCGATTCCAGGGTCTTGGACGACACCTCGCGGGTGTCGACGCCGCCCAGGGTGACCTCGGCGGTGCGGTAGCCCTCGGTGCCGGCCGGCACCAGCTGCCAGTCGGACAGGCGCTCGGCAATCGCCTTCAGCTCGCCCGGGCTGTACTGCTTCAGCGGCTTGTTGGCGAACCAGCTGTCCACCAGCAGGGTCGCCATCTTCTTGGTGAACAGCTCGGCCAGCAGGGTCTTCAGCTCGCTGGCGCCGCGTTCGCGCTGCTGGGTCGCCAGCCACTCGGGCAGGTCGATATGCGGCAGCAGGTCGATGTGCAGGGTGTCGCCCGGCTGCCAGTAGGAGGAAATCTGCAGGATCGCCGGGCCGGACAGGCCGCGGTGGGTGAACAGGATGTTCTCCTTGAAGCTCTGCCCGTTGCAGCTCACCAGGCAGTCCTCCACCGAAGTGCCGGACAGCTCCGTGCACAGCGTCTTGAGCTGCGGGTCGGTGATGGTGAAGGGCACCAGGCCGGCGCGGGTCGGCAGCACCTGGTGGCCGAACTGGCGGGCCACCTGGTAACCGAACCCCGTGGCGCCGAGGGTGGGGATGGACAGCCCGCCGCTGGCGATCACCAGCGACTGGCAGGCGATCGCGCCGAGGTCGCTGTGCAGCAGGAAGCCGCCGTCGGTCTTGGCGATGCTCTGCACCGCGGTGTTCAGGCGGATCTCGGCGCCGGCCTCGGCGCACTCGGCCAGCAGCAGATCGAGGATGGCATTGGCCTTGTGGTCGCAGAACAGCTGGCCGAGCTTCTTCTCGTGATAGGGCACGCCGTGCTTGGCCACCAGGCCGATGAAGTCCCACTGGCTGTAGCGCGCCAGGGCGGACTTGCAGAAGTGCGGATTGTCCGAGAGGAAGTTGCCCGGCTCGCAGTACAGGTTGGTGAAATTGCAGCGCCCGCCGCCGGACATGAGG
>NZ_AVOF01000817.1:0-668 GCF_000465935.2 Pseudomonas sp. EGD-AK9 | reverse complement strand
AACAGGATTTCCTGAAATATCTAATCCCAGCGCAGCTGTGAGCGGTGACTTGCTTGTCCTGAAAGCTGAGCTGCGAATCATTTGGCGCAAATCAACCACCTTGCTCGTGCGGTTCGGCACTTCAATTCCGATCGTGTTTTTCCCCGGAATCGGCGCTTCAATCCGAATATCTCTCGCTGAGAGACTGAGTTTAATATCATCGGACAAGTTGGTGATTTTATTCACCTTTACACCCGGTTCAGGATGCACTTCAAATCTCGTGACAGACGGACCCTGGGTTACATGGACCACATTGGCGCGGACATTGAAGTTTTTCAAGGTCAAATCAAGAAGCTGACGCTGTTCTTCGATCCACGCAGCATCATCTTGAACCTGCGCTGGCGGGACATCAAGCAGTGCAACATTCGGAAATACATAGCTGCCGCGGCGCTCCTCTGCTTTTTGCTGTTTATGCGTATCTCTTTTCAGCATCATCACATTAAAAGGAACGGATGGCCCTTTTTGAGAAGATGCGCTTTGTTCAGTCCTTTTCTCCTGTACACCAGGCCTTTTTTTCGGCTCTTCTGAAGCTTCGCGAGGTTTGTCTGCGCGAATTTCCTGCCCGTTTTCAAGAGTTGCAGTAAACGGTTTGGATCCCTGCTCCAAGCGTTCAGTTTTCTCAAGCTCTG
>NZ_AVOF01000816.1:0-669 GCF_000465935.2 Pseudomonas sp. EGD-AK9 | reverse complement strand
CATGAGAACACAGGCGATTTCAGAGCACAGCTTCTTATGGTTTGACTTAGGAGAAAAAGATCCTTACTATATTCTTCCTATCGTTGCCGGTGTCGCTACATTTGTTCAGCAAAAATTGATGATGGCTGGCAATGCGCAGCAAAATCCGCAAATGGCGATGATGCTTTGGATTATGCCAATTATGATTATCGTATTTGCGATCAACTTCCCGGCGGCTCTTTCTCTTTATTGGGTAGTCGGTAACTTGTTTATGATTGCGCAAACTTTCCTCATTAAAGGACCTGATATTAAAAAAAATCCTGAGCCGCAAAAAGCCGGAGGAAAGAAAAAGTGAGGAATGTGACTGCTGCAGGGCGAAATGTCGATGAAGCAGTACAGTCCGGATTGCAAGAGCTGGGATTAACGAAGGATAAGGTAGAAATTACTGTTATTGAAGAGGGAAACAAAGGGTTTCTCGGTATTTTCGGCAAAAAGCCTGCGATCGTAAAGCTGGTTGAAAAGATTGATCCGATTCAGCAAGCGAAGTTATATCTTCAAACGATCGCCGAAGCCATTGCCGGGAAGTCTGATGTGACTGTTCAAGAAAGCAAAAAGACAGTGAGATATCATATAACAGGTGAAAAGGCAGCATTGTTGATTGGGAAAAGAGGACAAACCTTAAACGCCCTT
>NZ_AVOF01000815.1:0-740 GCF_000465935.2 Pseudomonas sp. EGD-AK9 | reverse complement strand
AGCCGCCGGATTGTCACGATGCTTAGAGAAGCGGGTGCGACAGAGGTGCATGTGAAAATCAGTTCACCGCCGATCGCTCATCCGTGCTTTTACGGCATTGATACGTCCACACATGAAGAATTAATCGCGTCTTCGCATTCTGTTGAAGAAATCCGTCAGGAAATCGGAGCCGATACCCTCTCATTTTTGAGTGTGGAAGGGCTGCTGAAAGGCATCGGCAGAAAATACGATGACTCGAATTGCGGACAGTGTCTCGCTTGCTTTACAGGAAAATATCCGACTGAAATTTACCAGGATACAGTGCTTCCTCACGTAAAAGAAGCAGTATTAACCAAATAAAACTTGAAAAATGACATAAAGGCAGCGCAGTTCGGCTGCCTTTCTCTTTCTGCCCTCGTTCGGGGAAATATTTTGAAAAGCGCCTTAAAGGAGTGAATAGGATGTCTGAAGCATATAAAAACGCAGGAGTTGACATCGAAGCCGGATATGAAGCTGTAAAACGAATTHNRYANAGATHNAGGSTYAAAGYCTNTHNGYASNATSHGCMTHCNTYASMTHCSSTNKHASKSNTCYGAAAAAACACGTGGAGCGCACGAAACGGCTTGGCGTTATGGGCAGCCTTGGCGGTTTTGGCGGCATGTTTGACCTGTCTGAGCTTTCTTATCAAAAACCAGTTCTCATTTCGGGAACGGACGGTGTCGGCACAAAATTAAAGCTCGCTTTTTCCATGGATAAGCATG
>NZ_AVOF01000814.1:0-674 GCF_000465935.2 Pseudomonas sp. EGD-AK9 | reverse complement strand
GAAGATTGGAAAAATGAGTTATTAGTTTATAAATTTGCGCTAGATGCGCTCGATACAAAGTTCTCAATTATTAGCCAGGAATATAACCTCATTCACGGACACAACCCGATTGAACATACAAAATCCCGTGTCAAAAGCTTTGAAAGCATCGTGAATAAGTTAATGAGAAAGGGCTGTGAGATTACGACGAAGGAAATGAAGGAGCATATTCACGACATTGCCGGCGTGCGCATCATCTGTTCCTTTATTTCTGACATTTATAACGTCGTGAATGTGTTGAAGCAGCATGAAGATTTGAGAATCGTAAAGGTAAAGGATTATATCCAGACACCCAAACCAAATGGCTATCGAAGCCTGCATTTAATCATTGAGATGCCTGTGAATTTAACGAACCGTGTGGAATACGTCAAAGCAGAAATTCAAATCCGGACAATCGCGATGGATTTCTGGGCGAGCCTAGAACATAAAATTTATTATAAATTGAACAATGACGTTCCTAAGCAATTAACAGATGAGCTGAAGGAAGCCGCGGAGATTGCCCATTACCTAGATGAGAAAATGCTGGGGATTAAGAAAGAAGTGGATTGATAACAAAAGCGAAGCCTGACTGGGTTTCGCTTTTTTGCTTTGTTTGCTAGTACTTTTTATACCAGTATAAACTCACTTCTGTTTCC
>NZ_AVOF01000813.1:0-675 GCF_000465935.2 Pseudomonas sp. EGD-AK9 | reverse complement strand
TGATCGGCCAGGGCGCGGTGATCGACGACGTGCTCACCGCGCTGATCGCCGGCGGCCACGTGCTGGTCGAAGGCGTTCCCGGCCTCGGCAAGACCCTGCTGGTGCGCGCCCTGGCGCGCTGCTTCGGCGGCGAGTTCGCGCGCATCCAGTTCACCCCCGACCTGATGCCCAGCGACGTCACCGGTCACGCCGTGTACGACCTCGCCAGCGAGCAGTTCAAGCTGCGCAAGGGCCCGGTGTTCACCAACTTGCTACTGGCCGACGAGATCAACCGCGCCCCGGCCAAGACCCAGGCCGCGCTGCTGGAAGTGATGCAGGAACGCCAGGTGACCCTGGAAGGCCGCGCGCTGGCCGTGCCGCTGCCCTTTATGGTGCTGGCGACGCAGAACCCCATCGAACAGGAAGGCACCTACCCGCTGCCGGAAGCCGAGCTGGACCGTTTCATGCTCAAGCTGCGCATGGACTACCCGGCGCCGGACGAAGAGCTGAGCATGGTGCGCCAGGTGACCCGCTCGGCCAAGGCCGACATGCTCGAGGTCAGCCCGCTGCGCACCCTGCTGCAGGCCAAGGACGTGCTGGCGCTGCAGAAGATCGCCAGCGACCTGGCGCTGGACGACCAGGTGCTCGACTACGCCGTGCGCCTGGCCCGCGCCACCCGCAGCTGGCCGGGGCTGG
>NZ_AVOF01000812.1:0-674 GCF_000465935.2 Pseudomonas sp. EGD-AK9 | reverse complement strand
CCATTGATCGCAGTGAATGGATACTGTTTTTAAGCCAATGCGGCTTTGAACAGCTGAAAACGGAAAAAGATGAGAAAGGCAAATCATTTATGATCTTGGTGAAGCCTTTAGCAGAAGCTGCCGTATGATAACGGCAGCTTATTTGCTGCATGCGGGTTCAATAAAAAGCCTCTCAAACATTGAGAGGCTTCTGATGATTTGAAAATTATTTTTTTACCGCATGAATATAATGAATCGTTTCAAACGCTGACAAATTGTCTTTTCGATTACTAAAGAAAAGGTCATTGATGTCGTCTGGTGATAGATGTTCATAGATCAGTAAACCAGATGACTCTAACAGATGTTCAATCTCTTGATAAGTGAAACATGATTTCATCGGTTCCCCGCTTGCGGCAGCCATCTTCACCATATGTTCAACTCGATTCGACGTCCCTTTTGCTGTAAAAAGTGTTTCGTCCGCATAATCAAAAACAATAGAGCTTCCAGGCGGGACATGAGAAAATAAATTGCTTATCAAGCTTGCATTTTCTTCCTGTGTTACATAATAAGACACTCCGAGAAGGCTGAAGAATGTTTTTGTGTTCTTAAATCCTTCATCTAAAAGAGGATCATATGAAAACGTTTTGGTGAAATCCATAGGAACAAAATGAAGATGACCCGGAATTGTCAGATTT
>NZ_AVOF01000811.1:0-677 GCF_000465935.2 Pseudomonas sp. EGD-AK9 | reverse complement strand
GAAAATTTCAAATGCCATTTCAACATACTCCTGAATTTGCGCAGACAGTACGCGTCTTACGGCCGGATTTGTCATTTCCAGAGAAGCCATCGTCAGCATAGAAGCTTGTGCTTTAATCGCGCAAAGCATTTGTCGGCTGATGATGCTGTCATCAATATCATTCATGGATTGAACAGGTTTTTTAGGCTGTGACGGCTGCATGCCGTAAACAGTCTGGTTGTCTTCCTTCATCATATAAGTTGCTGTTTTTTGTGAAGGTTCGCTTCCTGTTTTGAAGCATTCTGCAGTTATATTGTATTGAGATGTGATGAATTGATGTTGATGATCAAGGATGTTTAATAATTCTTGATCCTTACAGAATTGTCTCAGCATCATAAACTGATCAAGCACAGTAAGTGTTCCGGAAAGCACCTCATGCATATCAAACATTTCATGTCCGCCATGGTTTTTATGCGGTTTGCCAGGAATACCTTTGTTCATTTGGGATTGCTGCTGCTGATTGAACTGATCCAAACCGAATTCCTCCTTTTTTTTCAGATCAGCTGTATTTTGTGTCAGTCTGCCGTGTATTATGCAGAAGCCTGAAAGGAATTATATGCTGTCTGTCGAAATGATAGACAGACAAAGTCATTGTCATTATGTGTATATTAAGGGAGGAAATATGATGAGGCGTATTC
>NZ_AVOF01000810.1:0-674 GCF_000465935.2 Pseudomonas sp. EGD-AK9 | reverse complement strand
TCTCTAACATAATTAAACATTTTCTGGGATGATAGTCTTTTCTGTTTCTCACCATTTACAGGTCTAAACGCATGACTTTGAAACAATTTTAATAAAACTTAATATTTGTTCAAGAAATCTTCATCCATATTTGTGAAGACTTTGTCAAAAAAAGAGTGAAAACCTTAAATTTTTCAATTATATATACAATTTACAAGTAGATTTCTTTTGATATTTTTATTGCTAACTTCGGATTGTTCATGATAATCTATCTATGTAAACGGTTACATAAACAAGGAGGAGCTGTTTTGGCTACAATTAAAGATGTCGCCGGAGCGGCGGGCGTTTCAGTTGCGACGGTTTCCCGCGTCCTGAATGATAACGGCTATGTACACGAAGAAACGCGAACGCGTGTCATAGCGGCGATGGCGAAGCTGAACTATTACCCGAACGAAGTCGCCAGATCTCTATATAAAAGAGAATCCCGACTGATCGGACTTTTGCTCCCGGATACACAAACCCTTTCTTCCCCCAGCTTGCCCGCGGTGCGGAGGATGAATTGAACCGGGAAGGCTATCGCCTTATTTTCGGCAACAGTGACGAGGAATTGAAAAAAGAACTTGAATACCTTCAAACCTTTAAGCAAAATCATGTCGCAGGCATTATTGCCGCAACAAATTACCCGGATCTCGAGG
>NZ_AVOF01000809.1:0-678 GCF_000465935.2 Pseudomonas sp. EGD-AK9 | reverse complement strand
GCCAGCGCGACTCCAGCCAGAGCAGCTGACTGCCCTGGCGCGGCAGCAGGTCGGCATCGACGCGGATCGCCTGCGGTGGCTGCGCCGCGCACAGCGCCAGGCACTGGCGCAGCCAGTCGGCGCGCAGCGCATAGACCCGGTGGCGACCGTCGGCCAGTTGCTCGCCCAGGGCCAGGTGCATCTGCTCGACATCCTCGGCGAGCAGTTCCTCCACCGCGAACGGCAGCGCCTGGCGCAGCCAGCGCGCCTTCTGCGTCGGCAACTGCACGGCGCAGGCGGTCACCGTCTCCACCGGCAGCACCAGTTCCCAGGCCGCCGGCAGCTCGCGCAGCGCCTCGCCCAGGCTCAGCGTGCGACATTCGGTGAAGGTCACCCACTGCACCGGCAGCTCCGCCGACAGGCCCTGACAGGCCTCCGGCGGCAGGAAGATCCATAGCTGATTCATCGTTGTGCTTCCTCGACGGGCAACGGCGGCGTACCGCCCTGCCCCAGATCACGCGCCAGGACACTGACCTGGCCATCATTGCCGCGCTGCAACAGGCTGCGCAACACCACGCGGCGCTCGCCGAGGCTCACCTCGCTGAACACCTCGAAGAACTGGCTGCCCACCGCCAGGCCCTGCAGCGCCTGCTCGCCGAGGCCGGCCAGGGCCGGCTGGGCGGCGAAGGCCGCTGGGCT
>NZ_AVOF01000808.1:0-679 GCF_000465935.2 Pseudomonas sp. EGD-AK9 | reverse complement strand
CATCGGTTTCTTCTTCGTGATAACGCGCTTTCATACTTTCAGAAGTCGAAGCAACGACTTGTTTAATGCCTTCTATTCCTTTTAAACCTTTAATATCGTTTTCTGTAAACGTAGATTCAGCTGCGGCGTTCGGGTTGCTTGCAAGCTCCTCGTCGCTAGGCATATAGTACAGCTCCACAGTATTTCCCGGGCCGCTGATCGACTGCTTCAGCATTTGCTCGCCGCCCTGTCCTACCGCAACGACAACAATGACAGAGCCTACACCAATGATAATGCCGAGCATCGTTAAGATCGAACGCATTTTATGGGCAAGGACAGAGCTTAGAGCCATTCTGATGTTTTCTAACAGGCTCATTCTCCCACACTCCTTTGTCCGGAGCTGGCAGGAACAATGTTTCCGTCACGCACCATGACGATCCGATTCGTGCAATCTGCTACTTCAGGCTCGTGAGTAACCAGAACGATTGTCGTTCCCTCGGCATTTAATGCTGTAAACTGATCCATAATCGCCTCGCTTGTTTTCGTATCCAGCGCGCCGGTCGGTTCATCAGCTAAAATCAATTTCGGCTCATTCACGATCGCCCTCGCAATCGCCACCCGCTGCTTCTGCCCGCCCGACAGCTCGTTGGGCATGTGGAGCATTCGATCGGCTAACCCGACCTTTTCCAATGCTCTCTCA
>NZ_AVOF01000807.1:0-14705 GCF_000465935.2 Pseudomonas sp. EGD-AK9 | reverse complement strand
GGCTTCCTTCTGTTCCTCGGCGCGGCGCAGGCGCTCCTGGCGCTGCTCGAAGCGCTGCTTGGAGTGCTCGGCCTTGAGCTGCTTCTGCTCCAGCTCGCGGATTTCCGCCTTGGCCGCGCGGTAGTACTGTACCAGCGGGATGCTCGACGGGCAGACATAGGCGCAGGCGCCGCACTCGATGCAGTCGAACAGGTTGTGTGCCTTGAGCTGCTCATGCTCCTGGCCCAGGGCGAAGAAATGCAGCTGCTGCGGCAGCAGGCTGGCCGGGCAGGCTTCGGCGCATTCGCCGCAGCGGATGCAGGGCAGCGCCGGCGGCGGTGGCGGCAGCTCGGCGGCGGTACTGGCCAGCAGGCAGTTGGCGGTCTTGATCAGCGGCACTTCGAGGCTGGGCAGGGTGAAGCCCATCATCGGTCCGCCCATGATCAGGCGATTGAGCTTGCTCCGGTCGAGCCCGGCAAATTCCAGCAGCTCGCCGACTGGCGTACCGAGCAGTGCCTCGACGTTGCCCGGGCGCGCCAGGGCCTCGCCGGTGAGGGTGGTGATGCGCGAGATCAGCGGCTTGCCGTGCACCACGGCCTCGTGCACGGCCACGCAGGTGCCGACGTTCTGGCAGAGTATGCCAATATCGGCCGGCAGGCCGCCCGATGGCACCTCGACACCGGTGAGGATCTGGATCAGCTGCTTCTCGCCGCCGGAGGGGTACTTGGTGGGGAACACCCGCACCTGGTAGCTGCGCTCGCTGCAGGCGCCGCCCACCGCGGCGATGGCCTCGGGCTTGTTGTCCTCGATGCCGATCAGCACCTGCTCGGGCTGGATCAGCTGCACCAGGATATCGATGCCGGAAACCAGCTCAGCGGCGCGCTCGCGCATCAGCAAGTCGTCGGCGGTGATATAGGGCTCGCACTCGGTGCCGTTGATGATCAGCGTGTGGATCTTCTGCGTCGGCCGCGCGGTGAGCTTCACCGCGGTGGGGAAGCCCGCGCCGCCCAGGCCACTGATGCCGGCGTCGCGGATCAGCGCCAGCAGTTCGGCGGAGTCCATATGCCGGTAGTCGGGATGCGGGGTCAGTTCGATCCACTCGTCCAGGCCGTCGCTGTCGATCACGATGGCCGGCGCCAGCATGCCGGAGACATGCGGGTAGGGCTGCGGGCCGATAAAGCTGACCGTGCCGGAGGTCGGCGCATGCAGCGGCGCGCTGACGAAACCGGTGGCCTCGGCGATCTTCTGCCCCTTGCGCACCCGCTCGCCGACCACCACGCAAGGCTCGGCGACGGCGCCGATATGCTGGCCCAGCGGCAAGGTCAGGCGGGCCGGCAACGGCGCCTGCTGGATCGGGGTGCGGTTGGACAGTTCCTTGCGCTCGGCCGGATGGATGCCGCCGGGGATATCCCAGATACGCTCTTGCGCGCTCATGCCGCCTGCTCCCGGTCACTGGCGATCAACTGGCCGGGCGCCAGCGGCTTGTCCCATTTCCAGCTCTGTACGCTGCCGCCCACTTCGAGCATGTCGATGCAGTCCACCGGGCAGGGCTCCACGCACAGGTCGCAGCCGGTGCATTCGCTGACGATCACCGTGTGCATCTGCCGCGCCGCACCGACTATGGCGTCCACCGGGCAGGCCTGGATGCACTTGGTGCAGCCGATGCACTCGGCCTCGCGGATATAGGCGACCATCTGCGGCTTCTCGCCTTCCACTGCGTCCAGCGGCTCGGGCTCGACGTCGAGCAGATCGGCCAAGGCGGCGATGGTCGCCTCGCCGCCGGGCGGGCACTTGTTGATCTTGTCGCCGCCGGCGATCGCCTCGGCGTAGGGCTTGCAGCCAGGGTAGCCGCACTGGCCGCACTGGGTCTGCGGCAGCAGGGCGTTGATCTGCTCGGCGATGGGGTCGCCCTCGACCTTGAAGCGCACCGCGGCGAAACCGAGGATGGCGCCGGCCAGCAGGCACAGGCCGAGTAGGGCGAGGACGGCGACGAGAACCAGGTTCATAGCTTGATCAACCCGGTAAAGCCCATGAACGCCAACGACATCAGGCCCGCGGTGATCATGCCGATGGCCGCGCCCTGGAACGACTTGGGCACGTCGGCGATGGCGATGCGCTCGCGCATGGCGGCGAACAGCACCAGCACCAGGGAGAAGCCCAGGCCGGCGGCGAAGCCGTTGGCGGTGGCGCTGACGAAGGTGAACTCGGCCTTGTTGGCGTTGAGCAGGGCCACGCCGAGAACGATGCAGTTGGTGGTGATCAGCGGCAGGAAGATGCCCAGCACGCGGTACAGCAGCGGGCTGGTCTTGTTCACCACCATCTCGGTGAACTGCACGGTCACCGCGATCACCAGGATGAAGCTGATGGTGCGCAGGAACTCCAGGTCCAGCGGCCTGAGCACGTACTGCTGCACCAGGTAGCTGCACATGGCGGCCAGGGTCAGCACGAAGGTGGTGGCCAGGGACAGGCCGATGGCCGTCTCGATCTTCTTCGACACGCCCATGAAGGGGCACAGGCCGAGGAACTGCACCAGCACGAAGTTATTGACCAGGATGGCGCTGACCATGATCAGGACGAGTTCGGTCATCGGGTTGCCGTTGTGCTCGAAAAGGCCATAGAAAAAGGGCGCTTATTATCGGGAAGCGCGCAGAAGCAAACAAGCCGGCATTGGCCGGCTTGTTCGACGCCTATAAGCCTAGCTGGCGCTTACTTGACGCGCTGGCCCGGTTTGGCGCCGCTGTCCGGGCTGAGCAGGTATATTTCCTCGCCGCCGGGACCGGCGGCCAGCACCATGCCTTCGGACACGCCGAACTTCATCTTGCGCGGCGCCAGGTTGGCCACGTACAGGGTCAGGCGGCCTTCCAGCTTGCTCGGGTCCGGGTAGGCGGACTTGATCCCGGAGAACACGTTGCGCTTGGCGTCGCCGATATCCAGTGACAGCCGCAGCAGCTTGTCGGCGCCCTCGACGAACTCGCACTTCTCGATCAGGGCGATACGCAGGTCGACGGCGGCGAAGGCGTCGAAGGCGATCTCGGCGGCCAGCGGGTCCTTGGTCAGCTCGCCGTTACCGGCAGGCTTGGCGCTTTCTGCGGCGAGGTCTTCCTTGGAGGCTTCGATCATGGCGTCTATCTTCGCGGGTTCGATACGGGTCAGCAGCGGGTTGAACGGGTTGAGCTGGTGGTTGGCCAGCGGCAGCGCCAGGTCGGCCCAGGTTTGCGGGGCGACATTGAGGAAGGCTTCGGCGTCGGCGGCCAGTTTCGGCAGCACGGGTTTCAACATGATCACCAGCTGGCGGAACAGGTTGACGCCCAGGGCGCAGATTTCCTGCACTTCGGCCTGCTTGCCTTCCACCTTGTTCAGCGCCCAGGGCGCCTTGTCGGCGATCCAGGCGTTGGCGCGGTCGGCCAGGGCCATGATCTCGCGCATGGCGCGGGAGAAGTCGCGCGCCTCGTAGGCCTCGGCGATGCTCGGTGCGGCGGCCTGGAAGGCGGCCCACAGCTCGGGCTCGGGATTGGCGGCGACCAGCACCCCATTGTTGCCCTTGTGGATAAAGCCCGCGCAGCGGCTGGCGATATTGACCACCTTGCCGACCAGGTCGGAGTTGACCTTCTGCACGAAGTCCTCGAGGTTCAGGTCGAGGTCATCGACACCGCGGCCCAGCTTGCTGGCGTAGTAGTAGCGCAGGTATTCCGGGTTCAGGTGATCGAGATAAGTCCTGGCCTTGATAAAGGTACCGCGCGACTTGGACATCTTCTGCCCGTTCACCGTCAGGTAGCCGTGCACATTGACCGCGGTGGGCTTGCGGTAGCCGGCGCCTTCGAGCATGGCCGGCCAGAACAGGGCGTGGAAGTTGACGATGTCCTTGCCGATGAAGTGATACAGCTCGGCGGTCGAATCCTTGTTCCAGAAGGCGTCGAAGGAAAGCTCCGGGCGCTTGGAACACAGATTTTTGAAGCTGGCCATATAGCCGATCGGTGCGTCGAGCCAGACGTAGAAGTACTTGCCCGGCTCGTCGGGAATCTCGAAGCCGAAGTAGGGCGCATCGCGGCTGATGTCCCACTCCTGCAGGCCGCCGTCGAGCCATTCGGCGATCTTGTTGGCCACCGCCTCCTGCAGGCTGCCGCTGCGGGTCCACTGCTTGAGCATGGCCTCGAAGTCCGGCAGCTTGAAGAAGAAGTGCTTGGAGTCCTTGAGCACCGGCACCGCGCCGGAGATCGCCGAGCGCGGGTCCTTCAGCTCGGTGGGGGCGTAGGTGGCGCCGCATTTCTCGCAGTTGTCGCCGTACTGGTCCTCGGCCGCACACTTGGGGCAGGTGCCCTTGATGAAGCGGTCGGCGAGGAACATGCCCTTCTCGGGGTCGAAGTACTGGGTCACCGAGCGGGTGGCGATATGCCCGGCGTCGCGCAGCTTGAGGTAGATCGCCGCCGACAGCTCGCGGTTCTCCTGCGAGTGGGTCGAGTGGTAGTTGTCGAAGTCCACGCCGAAGTCGGCGAAATCGGCGGTGTGCTCGGCCTGCACATTGGCGATCAGCTGCTCGGGGGTGATGCCTTCCTTCTCGGCGCGCAGCATGATGGCCGAGCCGTGGGCATCGTCGGCGCACACGTAGATCGCCTGGTTGCCGCGCAGTTTCTGGAAGCGCACCCACATGTCGGTCTGCACGTACTCGAGCATATGGCCGAGGTGGATCGAGCCGTTGGCGTAGGGGAGGGCGCTGGTAACGAGAATCTTGCGGGCTTCGGTCATGGTGATCGGCTGCACTGGTAAAACGAGGGAAGTCGGCAACTATAAGGGAAGCGACAAGCTTCAAGCTACCTGCGCCACGGAAAAGCGCCGTGCTCCATCGCCCGATGGCGCTGCTGCTATGATGGGCGCCTGTTTCTGCCCTGCCTTGTTCTTGGAGTTCTTGCATGAGTGCCGTCACCCGCGAAGCGGTCGAAGCCTGTCTGCGTCGGTTCACCGACCCCCATCTGGACCAGGACCCGGTCAGCGCCGGCTGTCTGCGCGAGGTCGAGATCCAGGGTGGCCAGGTCAATGTGCGTCTGCAGCTGGGCTACGCCGCCGGGCTGTTCAAGAACGGCTGGGCGCAGATGCTGCAGATGGCGCTGGAGAGCCTCGATGGCGTCGACAGTGCACGGGTGCAGGTCGATTGCCTGATCGAGTCGCACCAGGGCCAGGCCCAGGTGCCGGCGCTGGCCGGGGTGAAGAACGTGATCGCCGTGGCATCGGGCAAGGGCGGGGTGGGCAAGTCCACCACCGCGGCCAACCTGGCCCTGGCCCTGGCCCGCGAAGGCGCGCGGGTGGGCATTCTCGACGCCGATATCTACGGGCCGAGCCAGGGCATCATGTTCGGCATCGCCGAAGGCACGCGGCCGCAGGTGCGCGAACAGAAGTGGTTCGTGCCGCTCGAGGCGCATGGCGTGCAGGTGATGTCCATGGCCTTTCTCACCGACGACAACACGCCGATGGTCTGGCGCGGGCCGATGGTCAGCGGCGCACTGCTGCAGCTGATCACCCAGACCGCCTGGAACGACCTGGATTACCTGGTGGTGGACATGCCGCCGGGCACCGGCGACATCCAGCTGACCCTGGCGCAGAAGGTGCCGGTGGCTGGCAGCGTGATAGTCACCACGCCGCAGGACCTGGCCCTGCTGGATGCGAAGAAGGGCGTGGAGATGTTCCGCAAGGTGCATATCCCGGTGCTGGGCGTGGTGGAGAACATGGCCGTGCACATCTGCTCCAACTGCGGCCATGCCGAGCACCTGTTCGGCGAGGGCGGCGGCGAGAAGCTGGCGGCGCAGTACGGTGTCGAGCTGCTGGCGTCCCTGCCGCTGTCGATGGCCATCCGCATGCAGGCCGACGACGGCAAGCCGACCACCATCGCCGATCCGGAAAGCCAGATCGCCATGATCTACCAGGACCTGGCGCGCAAGGTCGGCGCGCGCATCGCCCAGGCCGGCCAGCCGGCGATGCCGAGCATCGAGATCAGCGACGACTGAAAGCGGCCTTCTGATGACCCTCTCCCATTTATGGGAGAGGGTGCCCGAGGGGCGGGAGGGGGGCTGATCTGAATCGCCATGCCTCCTCTGGCATTCCTGCAGTCGTCTCCCATTGGCCGGTATTTCTTCTGGCCATAAAAAAGCCCCGCACTAGGCGGGGCTCTTTTCAAGCGGGTCAGCTCAGGTTAGACAACCTGAACTTCCTCAGCCTGCATGCCTTTCTGACCACGGGTGGCCACGAAAGTCACTTGCTGGCCTTCTTTCAGGCTCTTGAAACCATCGCTCTGGATGGCTTTGAAGTGTACGAACAGGTCGTCACCGGATTGCGGGGTGATGAAGCCGTAGCCTTTCTCATCGTTGAACCACTTAACGGTGCCAGTCTGACGATTGGACATGTGATGTCTCCTAACAAAAGTAATAACAGCCCTGGAAAAGCCCAGGCCGGGACTGAGTGCAACGAGTACTAGGAGTCGGACGATGTTTGGATCGAGATCTAGGCATCTAGTAGCGATTCGCGGTGACACATGCAGCACAGTGGGCACACCATACGTGTTTTTATCGTCGAGTGCGAATGCTGCGTGCGTCTTTCTTGCAAATAACTCGCGGCGGCCGGTCGTGACGCCGGTCGACAGCCTTTGAAGCGGGGCGCCGGGGTCGGTAAGATGCGCTCACTTTTTTCGCCACCGCCCATTCAGGACACCTCGCCATGAGCATCAAATCGGACAAGTGGATTCGCCGCATGGCTCTCGAGCACGGCATGATCGAGCCCTTCGTCGAGCGCCAGGTGCGCACCGAAGGCAACGAGCGGCTGATCTCCTACGGCGTGTCCAGCTACGGCTACGACGTGCGCTGCGCCGACGAATTCAAGGTGTTCACCAACATCAACTCGGCCACCGTCGACCCGAAGAACTTCGACGAGAAGAGCTTCGTCGACGTGAAGAGCGACGTCTGCATCATCCCGCCGAACTCCTTCGCCCTGGCCCGCACCGTGGAGTTCTTCCGCATCCCGCGCGACGTGCTGACCATCTGTCTGGGCAAGAGCACCTATGCGCGCTGCGGCATCATCGTCAACGTCACGCCGCTGGAGCCGGAGTGGGAAGGCCATGTGACCCTGGAGTTCTCCAACACCACCACCCTGCCGGCGAAGATCTACGCCAACGAGGGCGTGGCGCAGATGCTGTTCCTGCAGTCGGACGAGGCCTGCGAGGTGTCGTACAAGGATCGCGGCGGCAAGTACCAGGGCCAGCTGGGCGTGACCCTGCCCAAGGCCTGAATGGCCGCTGCATCCGAAAAAGCCGAGCCTCTGCTCGGCTTTTTCGTCTTTGCCCCGCTCGATAAGCGGCTGGCGACCAGCGGTTAGCCGTTTGCCAGCCGGCGCAGTGCCTCAGGGCTCCTGTGCGGTCTTGCGCTGCTGGGCGTAGTGCTTGAGCACGTCGCCGAGTGCGGCAGTCAGCACGGCCGTGGAGACGCCGAACATGAGGATGCCGTTGGCCGCCTCCAGTGCGCTCAGCAGCTGCCGCGGCGGGGAGAGCACCAGATCGCCGTAACCCAGGGTGGAAAAGGTCACGCCGGAGAAGTACAGGGCCTGGGCAAAGGTTTCGAATTCGCCGAGCACGACGTACAGCCCGGCCCAGATGCTCATCTGCAGGAAGTTGCCGAACAGCATGAACAGCATCACCAGGCTCAGGGTCAGGATGGTGCTGCCGAGCGATGGCCGGCTCAGGCCATGCCGATAGTCGATATAACGACGCAGGCTGAGGGCGACCATCACGGCCTGCAGCAGCAGGCACAGCATGGTCATGGGCAGGCCGATCAGCAGGTTCAGGAACATGGCTTTTCCTCAGGGGGGCATGGTGACGCGCCGGTCGATCAGGTAAACCGCCGCGCAGGCGTACAGGGTGACGAGGACGAACAGGCCCATGCGGATGGCGAAGGCGCTGTAGACATCCTTGCCGAGGGCGCTGTCCTGCACCGACTGGCCCAGCAGGATGATCAGGGTCATCGCGCTGTTCAGCCAGAAGCCGGGGCTCAGGCGGTTGGCCACCAACTGGTAGAGGCGCCGCGCCAGCAGCAGGATGAACAGCAGCATCAGCAGGAAGAACAGCCACAGGTGCGGCAGGATGCTCAGCAGTGCCCAGAAGGCTATGGCCAGCGCGCCGCCGAGCAGGGTCGAGCCGAGCAGTTCACGGCCGGCGTCGCGGGCGCTGGTGCCGCACACCTGCTGGCCGAGGCTGGCCGCTTTCATCACCAGCGGTATGTAGCTGGCGGGGTCGATCAGCGCCAGCAGCCAGGCCGGCAGCACCACCAGCATGGCGCGCAGGGCGATCCACTCGGAACGCGCCTGACCCATGGCCGCCGGCTTGGCCGCGGGCGGCAGTCCTGCGGGGTCGGGAAACAGCCAGTGGCCGATCGCCACGCACAGGGTGGTCAGCAGCACGGCCTTGATCAGCGCGATCACCACTTCCTGGCCGAGCGCCATGGAGCTGGTGCCGGCAGCGGTAATCAGGGTCAGGCCGATGACCTGCAAGGTCGACAGCAGGCCATTGCCGCCGCGCAGGGCGAAACGAAAGCTGAAAAACAGGCCGAGTGCCACCAGCAGCACGCCGCTGAACGGCGAGTGACGCAGCAGCGGGCTTAGCAGCAGGCCGCTGCCGCAGGTCAGGGCGGCCACCAGGGCCAGGCTCAGGCCGGCCCTGAGGGTCAGCGGCTGGTTGCTCATCGCCAGCAGGAGCAGCACCAGCACCGGCGTGAGAAACGGCAGCGGCAGGCCCAGGCCGAAGCCCAGCACGGTGCCACAGGCCACCCCGCAGGCCAGGCGCAGGGCGCGCTGCGGGCGTGGATCGGTCGGGCCGGCCATCAGTAGGCGAACGACAGCCAGCTCATCACGCGCAGAAAGGCGCGGCCGAGCAGGTTCAGCGGGTTGCCCTCGCTGGGGAAGGCCATCACCTCGGCCTGGCCGCCGACGCGCAGGCCCTGGTAGTCGCCCAGTTCGCCCTCGGCGAACTCGATGATCACCGGGAAGCGCTGTGCCGCGCGCAGCCAGTCGCGGCTGTTCTCCACCGTCGGCAGGCTGCCGGGCGGGGTGCTCTGGCCGACGCTGATGCCGTAACCGATGCTGCGCACACGGCCGCGATAGACATGCCCGGGGCGGGCGTCGAGGACGATGGCAACCGCCGTGCCGGGCTGCAGGTGGCCGAGGTTGTTCTCGCTCATCTCGGCGCTGATCCATAGGTCGTTGAGGCCGATCAGGGTCATCTGCGGGCTGCCGGCCGCCGCATACTGGCCGACTTCGCTGCGCAGGTCGGTGATCAGCCCGGCGGAGGCGGCGCGTACCTGGGTCTTGCTCAGATCCAGCTCGGCCTGCTCGAGAGCCGCGGCGGCGCTGCGCAGGCGGGCGTTGTCCGCACCGCTACCGCCCTCGCTTTCGCGGGCGCGCTGCACTTCGGCACGGGCCGCGGCCACCTGGCTGATGGCCTGCTGCAAATTGGCCCGGGAGATTTCCAGGCGGCGCAGGGAGATGGTCCCGGGGTCTTCGCGATACAGGCGTTCCAGGCGCTCGCGATCCTGCCTGGCTTCCAGCTCGCCGGCCTCGGCGGCGCGCTGCGAGGCCAGGGCCGAGTCGATGGCGGCGGTACTGGCGCCCACCTGGCCGCGCATGTTTTCCAACTCGGCGCGGGCCTTGGCCACGGCGATCTCGTAGGGCTGCGGGTTGAGTTCGAACAGCACCTGGCCGGCCTCGACCGTCTGGTTGTTGCCGACCAGCACCCGCTGGATGCGCCCGGCCACCTCCGGTGCCACCGCGACCACGTAGGCCTGCACCCGCGCCTGCTGGGTATAGGGGGTAAAGCGGTCGGCCAGCAGGTACCAGACCAGGGTCAGGCCGATCGCGGCGAGGGTGATCTGCACCCCGCGGCGGCTGGGATCTCGCTCCTTGCCCGCGGGTTTGGCGGCTGGCTGGTCGGTGGTTTCCGGGCTGTCGGTCATGGCGTGGCTGCCTGGGCGGACGGTGGTGATTGTTCGTCGAGCAGCTCGCCCCAGTCGGTACGCTGGCGCATCTGCTCGCGGGTGGCGTCGTCGAGCAACGGCTGGCTGCTGTGCCAGCCGCCGCCGAGGGCGCGATAGAGGTCGATCAGGTTGCTCAGTGCGGCGCTGCGCGCCACCAGGTAACCATCCTGCTGGACGAACAGGGCGCGCTGGGCGTCCAGCACCCGTTGGAAGTCGGAGTAGCCCTCGCGGTACTGGG
This sequence comes from Pseudomonas sp. EGD-AK9, assembly GCF_000465935.2. Taxonomy (NCBI): domain Bacteria; kingdom Pseudomonadati; phylum Pseudomonadota; class Gammaproteobacteria; order Pseudomonadales; family Pseudomonadaceae; genus Pseudomonas; species Pseudomonas sp. EGD-AK9. The sequence goes on along the minus strand of NZ_AVOF01000807.1, from coordinate 4,487 downwards.
CGCTGGCCAGGGTCAGCGAGCGCTGGGCCGAGAACGCGGCCTCGCGCAGGATGCGCTCGCGCTCCAGGGCTTTGCTCAGGCCGGTGGCGGCGTCGTCGGCTTCGCGCGCGGCCTGGCGCACGCGGTCGCGGTAGGCCTCGATTAGTTGCTGCAGTCGCGCATCCTGCACGCGCACGTTGTTGCGCAGGCGGCCGTGGTCGAACAGGTTCCAGGTCAGGCTGGGGCCGGCGCCGAGGCTCATCGTATCGGGGCTGCCGGCCTGGCTGCTGGCCGACCAACCGATGCTGCCGAGCAGGCTGAGCGAGGGGTACAGGTCGCTCTCGGCCACCCCGATCAGGGCGGACTGGGCGGCCACCTGGAGTTCGGCGGCGCGTACATCGGGGCGGCGCAGCAGCAGGTTGGCCGGCACGTCGTCGAGCAGGGCCTGGTCGACCAGCGGCACCAGGCCGGTCTGCGCGCTCAGCTCGGGCAGGCTACCCGGCGGCTGGCCGATCAGCACGGCGAGGGCGTTGCGCGTCTGCGCCGCCTGGGCCTCCAGCTCGGGCACGCTGCTCAGGGTGCCCAGGTACTGGGTCTTGGCCTGCTGCAGGTCGAGTTCGTCGCTGTTGCCGCTGTTGAACAGGCGTTCGGTGATCTCCAGGCTGCGCTTCTGCAGCCTGGCGTTGTCGCGCGCGATGCCCAGGCGCGCCTCGGCGGTGCGCAGGGCGAAGTAGGTCTGCGCCACCTGGGCACGCAGCAGCACCAGGGCGTCCTCGTAGTTGGCCCGGGCGGCGAAGTAGCTGGCATCGGCGGATTCGATGGCGCGGCTGTAGCGACCCCAGAAGTCCAGCTCCCAGCCGATGTCGAAGCCGGCGCCGTACTGCCAGGCACTGCTGTCCAGCTCGGTGTCGCCACCGTACTGGTTGCGGTCCAGGTAGAAGGCGTCGGCGCTGGCCTGCTGCAGTTGCGGGTAGCGCCCGCTGCGGGCGATGCCGAGCTGGGCGCGGGCCTCGAGGATGCGCAGGGCGGCGATGCGCAGGTTGGGGTTGTGGACGTCCGCTTCGGCGATCAGGCGCTCGAGCAGCGGGTCGTCGAACTGCGTCCACCATTGCCGGTTGTCCGGCTGCGGGTGCTGTTGGCTGGCCGCGTTCAGCGCCTGGCTGTCCCAGTGGTCGATCCAGGCCTGCCGCGGTGATTGGAAGTCCGGCCCCAGGCGCACGCAGCCAGCCAGGCTGGCTGCGGCCAGCAATGCCCAGGCGCGGCGCTGCTTAATCGCCATCCCGCGGGCCAGCCGCGCTGCTGGCGGGCGGGGTGTCGACCCATTGCCAGAACAGTTTGTAGCCCACCGCCAGCAGCACCGGGCCGATGAACAGGCCGATGATGCCGCCGCTGACCATGCCGCCCAGGGCGCCGACCAGCACCACCGGCATCGGCACGTCCACGCCGCGGCCGAGCAGCAGCGGCTTGAGCACGTTGTCGGCGAGGCCGGCGACGAACACGTAGATGGCGAAGACGATGCTGGCCAGGGTGGCGCCTTCGTTGAAGAAGACGAAGGCGATCACCGGCAGGGTAATCAGCGTGGCCGGCAGCTGCATGATCCCCAGCAGCAAGACGGCCAGGGCCAGCAGGCCGGCGCCGGGAACGCCCATGAAGATGAATCCGGCGCCGATCAGCAGCATCTGGATGAAGGCGATGCCGATCACGCCCTGGGCCACGGCGCGGATGGTGGCTGTGCACAGCTCGACCAGCTGATCGCTGCGACCCGGCTCGAATATCCGCGCCGAGATGCGGCGGGCGCTCTGATGACCGTTTTCGCCGTAGGCCATGATGATGCCGGCGATCATCAGCGCGGCGATGAAGACCAGCATGCCGACTCCCACTCCGGCAAGCTTGCCGAGCAGGCCCAGGGTCATGTCTTTGAGATGCGGGGCCAGGCGTTGCAGGACGCCGGTCAGGTCGGAGGCGAGCTGTGCCCAGAAGCCATGCAGTTGCTTGCCGATCAGTGGCCACTGGGCGACCGCATCCGGTGGTGGCGGGATATGCACGGCGCCCGACTTGACCGTGGCAATTGCCACCTGCACCGACTCGGTCAGCGAGGTGCCGAGCAGGTAGATGGGGATCAGCAGGACGGCGATCGCCAGGATCACGATCAAGGTGGCGGCACGGCTGTCGCTGCGGCCCAGGCGGGGCTTGAGCAGGTTGTGCAGCGGATAGAGGGTGACGGCGAGAATCAGCGCCCAGAACATCAGGCTAAGGAAGGGGCTGAACACCTCGAAGCAGGCCACTACCAGGGCGGCGATCATGCCAGCGCGGATCAGGGTGTCGAGCAGGGTACGGTTAAAGATCCGTTCTGGCGTGGCGTTCGGCGACATGCGGCGTACCCCTGCTGAAGTGGCTCGAGCCCGCGCGACTAGGGGCGGGCCGTTACTTCAAAACAGCGTAGCCTGCCGCGGGCATTCCAGCCCGCGGCGCAGTCACTCAGGGCACCAGCGGCAGCTCGCGTTTGTGGCGGGTGGCATCGAAGGTGCGCACGATGGTGGCATAGGCCGCCTCGCTGACCCTTTCGCCGTGCAGGAAGGCGTCGATCTCGGCGTAGCTGACGCCATGGGCTTCCTCGTCCGGCTTGCCCGGGCGCAGTTCTTCCAGGTCGGCGGTCGGGGTCTTCATCACCAGGTGCTGCGGTGCGCCCAGGTGCCTGGCGATGGCGCGTACCTGATGCTTCACCAGCCCGGACAGCGGCGCCAGGTCGCAGGCGCCGTCGCCGAACTTGGTGAAGAAACCCATCACCGCCTCGGCGGCGTGGTCGGTACCTATCACCAGGCCGTTGTTGGCGTTGGCGATGGCGAACTGGGCGACCATGCGGATGCGTGCCTTGATATTGCCGACCACGAAGTCGCGGCGCGCGTCGGTCAGTTTCTGCAGGTGGGTGACCTGTTCGCCCAGCCCCAGCACGCTGCTGGCGATATTGACGGTGTCCTCTTCATCGGCGCGGATGAATTTCAGCGAATCCTGGGCGTCGTGCTCGTCGTGCTGGGCGTTGTGCGGCAGGCGTACGGCGATAAAGCGGTACGCCGAATCGCCGGTTTCGGCGCGCAGCTCCTCCACCGACAACTGCGCCAGGCGCCCGGCGGTCAGCGAGTCGACGCCGCCGCTGATACCGAGCACCAGCACCTTCAGCCCCGAGTTGCGCAGGCACTGCTTGATAAAGGCCTTGCGCCGTTCGATCTCGGCGACCAGGGCGGCTTCGTCGGCAAAGGGCGGCACCACCTCCAGGGCGGCGGCGATTTCGGCTTGGCGGTTGCTCATCTCGGGCTCCTTGATGCGGGTCGGCGCTGCAAAGCGGGAAACGGAAAGCGCTAGAGCTTACGTCGATCCAGGGGAAAAGTGCAGGCCAGAGAGCGACGGGCGCGAGGAGCGGACAAAAAATGCCCGGGAGGCATTTTCAACGTCGCGCAGCGACGGCCCGTAGGGGGGGGCGCCAGGGATGGCAGGCCCTAAAAAAATAGGCGCCATAGGCGCCAGGAGCTTTCAAACGATGCACAGGTTCCGAACCCGGCGTCGGCGGTAAGTTCAATTCGATGATGTAAAAAGGCCATCTTTTGGCTGCGACTTTTGCGCAGGCAAAAGAAAAGGCGCCAGAGGCGCCTTAAACGATGATCTATGGAGTAAGTCGAATAGTCTGAGTGAGGCGCCGACGGAAAGGTTCAGCGCCACCCGACGAACGGTCGTCACCTGGCCGGCATCAGCAGCAGGCGCTGGTTGCCGTAGACCTTGTCCAGGTTCTCCGCCCGGAACGGGAAGCTCATATAGCCGCCCTTGAGCCAGGCCTCGATGCCGTCGGCATAGTGCGGGCTGGCCGGGTTGCCCGACTGGCCGGAGCTGTTGACGCCGTGCAGCGGCTCGGCGGCGGCGAAGTCGACTACGATGCGCATCGCCGGGATCAGCCAGGTGTCGAAGTCCTGGCCCCAGGCATAGGCCGAGACGTTGAGCGTGCTGTGGTCGCCGCCGGCCGGGTAGGGGCCGCGGTCCAGGTAGCTCTTGAGCGCATTGATGCTGGCACGCTGGCTGGCGCTCATATAGGGCGCTAGGCGGGTGGTCTCGGTGACCCATGCGTAGCTGTGCAGCTTGCCCCATTGCCAGGCGCTGCGCTCCTGGCCCAGGCGGCTTTCCAGCAGCTCGATGCTGGCGGCCAGGCTGCGAGCGAGGATGGCCGGCTTGTCTTCCTGCTGCGGCGTGCGCAGGTCGTTCCAGAACGGGCTGTCGGGGCGGCCGAGCAGGTGGTCGGCTTGCGCCGAGTAGGAGGTGTTGGCGGTCTGCACCAGCGCCTGCCAGGCCGGGCTGCTGTCCGGGCCGAGTTCGTCGAGGAAGGTCTGCCGCGCGCTTTCATGCAGGAAGGCGGCGTAGATCGCTGCATCGGCGGAGCTGGCGGCCAGCCTGCCGTCGAAGGCCAGCAGGCGTTGCAGGGCTTCCTCGGCGCGCGGGCGCTGGGCGGCCGGCAGGGCGGCGAT
>NZ_AVOF01000806.1:0-678 GCF_000465935.2 Pseudomonas sp. EGD-AK9 | reverse complement strand
GGAATCAAAGCGGCGCCCCTTATTTGTACGGCACCCGAGCTATGGGTGCTCGGTCTTGGTGAAAACAGCGCAAGACGCGCGGCGCACCAGGGGATTGGATATGTATTTGGGCATTTCATTAATCCCGAGCGAGGAGAAAATGCATTCCGCATCTACCGGGAAAGCTTTCGGCCCTCAGCCCATTTTTCGAATCCATCCGCACTGTTTACGATTTTTGTCATTTGCGCAAAAACAGATGAAGAGGCAGAAGAACTCGCATTAAGCCAGGATTTTTTGCTTCTTCGCGTCGGAAAAGGCTTGGACAGCCGCGTACCAAGCATCGAGGAAGCGAAAGCTCATCCCTATACAGCGTCCGATAAAAAACTCATAGAAGAAAACAGAAAGCGGATGGTGATCGGTTCTCCAACCACTGTCAAACAACAGCTGTTAGACCTCACAGGCCGCTACGAAACAAATGAAATCATGGTTCTGTGCAATGTGTTTGATTTTGAGGCGAAAAAAGAATCGTATGAGCGCCTTGCCGGATTGTTTCTATAAAAAAAGCAGTTTTCCCTAGGGAAAACTGCTTTTCATGTTATCGGCTTCTTTTTTTGCGCTGAGCTTCTTTTTTGATAAACGTCCAAACTCCCTGAACTGCAAATCCGATTAATAGCAAAACGATCAAAAGCAGGGTAATAG
>NZ_AVOF01000805.1:0-677 GCF_000465935.2 Pseudomonas sp. EGD-AK9 | reverse complement strand
AGACATCATCCGCAGGACATTATCCTCTGTCACACCATCACTGCCTCCGATAATGACCGCATCCGTTCCTGATTCGCAAAGAATCTCCAGCTGTTCGTCAGGCAAATCTTTATTTGGATCGAGTTTAAAGACATGCTTCCACTCCGTTACATCGTACACGTCATACGTTCCTCCATTCGTTTGTTACCATTTAAACATTATAACAAATTAACATAGCGCGGAAAAACGGAAAAAGCCGTTAATCTCGTTATTCACTGAAAAAGGTGTTTTGATTCTTTTTTCATAAAAAAAGAGAGCATATGGCAGTACCTGCTTGCTGAGTCCTGTATCGGCAGAAGCACACATTTTTCACCAGATTCCTTCTGCTATTGTTTGGAAAGTGTTCTACTGTGGAAATGGTTACATAAAAAGGGAGGCTGAGAGATGGAAACCATCATAATAGCACTCATCGCATTTATCATTGGGATCATCGCTATCCAGATCGTCTTGTTTGCCTGGATCTACATAAAGGATGAAAAACAGCAGGAGCACTCAATTCTTCGCAACTATCCCGTCATCGGAAGGTTTCGGTATATCCTTGAAAAAATCGGGCCGGAGCTGAGGCAGTATTTATACAGCAATGACAATGAGGAGCAGCCTTTTTCTCGAAAGGAATATGAGCAAACCGTCATCTCCGG
>NZ_AVOF01000804.1:0-684 GCF_000465935.2 Pseudomonas sp. EGD-AK9 | reverse complement strand
GGCTTACATCGTAACCCGCTTTTGAAAGCACGTTGCACAAGGAATCGCCGACAGCCGCCCCGCGCGCATGCCCGAGGTGAAGGTCTCCCGTCGGATTCGCTGATACGAATTCTACCTGAACTCGTTCACCGTTTCCGATGTTTGTTTCCCCGTATGCTTCCCCTGCTTCCAGTACAGACGGAATCAGCTTTGTTAAATATTGATTGTTCATATAGAAATTGATAAAACCCGGGCCGGCGATATCCAGTTTTTCAATCGAAGCCTTTCCTTTATCAAAATGAGCGACAATCTCTTCAGCGATTTGACGCGGCGCTTTTTTTGCCACTCTTGCCAGCTGCATCGCCATATTCGTTGAGTAGTCGCCGTGTGTTTTATCTTTCGGTGTTTCTAAAACAACATTGGGAATCTGGCTTTCTTCAGCCAGTCCCGCTTTCAGAACGGCCGCTTTGATTTCTTCTTTCAGCACGTCCTTCATTTGTTCCGCAATGTTCATGCGTGAGTTCCTCCCTCATACGTGATCGTCATATTATGTAAATGCTCCTGCTCGTCTCCGACATGCATGTCATATGCGATGCTGATACGGCCTTTTTCTTCATCGAGATCAGATTGAATCGATTTTGTGCTTGTTTTCAGCTCAAGCTCACCAAATGACATTTTATATTTAGCAATTGTGGAAGCTCCCGT
>NZ_AVOF01000803.1:0-689 GCF_000465935.2 Pseudomonas sp. EGD-AK9 | reverse complement strand
AGAATAGACCATGGAATGATAGCAAGCACAGTCAGTACCACAAATTTGAGAAAAGGCATTCTGGCAATACCTGCCGGAATGGATATGGCATGTCTGACAACCGGTATAAAACGAGCCGAGAAGACAACTCCGGCGCCGTATTTCTGAAACCAGTTTTCCGACATGTCGATATGATGCTTTTTAATCAATAAATACTTCCCGTATTTGTCCAGAAATGGCCTGCCGCCATAGCGACCGATCCAGTAAATAAAGATCTGGGCAATGGTACCCCCGATAACACCCGCAATAATTGCGCCAATAAATCCAATCGTGCCTTCCGATACCATATAGCCGCCATAAGCTAATACAATCTCACTCGGAATGATTTCAATCATTAACCCAATCGCAATACCCGCATATCCCATGTTCGTCAGCCATGTTAAAATTTCGCTTATCAAACTGCCCACATTCTTCACAACCTGTCCTAATCTTTTTCACTATTATATGACTGATTGACGAGCAAGATGGTTACAATTTTTTTACCGCAGCATTTCTTTCGTTTCCCGTTTGATCACATCTTCTAAATAGGCCAAAAGCTGAGATCTCATTTCGGGACGCATTAAGCCGATTTCGGTGCTCGCTTTAAAACAGCCCAGCTTATCGCCAATGTCATATCGATTTCCTTCCAGCAACCGGGCATGGATCGGCTC
>NZ_AVOF01000802.1:0-690 GCF_000465935.2 Pseudomonas sp. EGD-AK9 | reverse complement strand
GCTGATCCGCGAGGCCGCCGCGCTGCCGCCGGGCGAGTGGCCCGAGGCGCTGCCCGAGCCGTTGCCGGTGGAGGCTTCGGCGCTGCTGAAGAAACTGCGTGCCATCGGCCAGCGCGAGGGCGAGCGCCTAGAGATAGTGCCCGAGCTGATGCTGCGCAAGAAGACCCTGGAAGCCCTGCTGAAGAGCGGCTACCCCAGCGGTCCCTACCAATTGCCCGAGTCCCTGCGCGGTTGGCGCCGGGAGTTGATGGGCCAGGCGCTGCTCGACTGCCTGGCCGCCGAAGGAGAATCCGCGTGAAACGCATCTGTTCCATCTACAAGAGCCCACGCAAGAACGAGATGTACCTCTACGTGCTCAAGGCCGACGCCCTGAGCCGGGTACCGGAGGGCCTGCTCGGCGTGTTCGGCGCGCCGGTGCACGCCTTCGACCTGGTGCTCAGCCCCGAGCGGCAACTGGCTCGCGAGGACATCGCCCAGGTGTTGGAGAACCTGGAGAAGCAGGGCTACCACCTGCAGATGCCGCCGCCGGAGGAGGAGTACATCGAGCACCTCCCGGACGAACTGCTGCGTCGCAACGACCCAGTCTGAACCATGCGCCTGCTGATCGCCGAGCACGACCACGGGCGCTACGCCGAGCTGATTCGCGCGGCGCGGCCCGAGTTGGCGCTGCTGGCCGGCGCCGACCCCGTC
>NZ_AVOF01000801.1:0-693 GCF_000465935.2 Pseudomonas sp. EGD-AK9 | reverse complement strand
GAGGTTCTGTGTTTTTCATCTTTCGCTAAACCGGCGATCGGGATATCCAAGCCGAGTTCATTTTCAATGACATCCCTTGCTGCGTTGATCTGCCCTTTTCCTCCGTCAATGATAATCAGATCAGGCAGCGGCAGATTCTCACGAAGCACTCTCGTATAGCGTCTTCTGACAACCTCTCTCATAGAACCGTAATCATCCGGCCCTGTAACGGTTTTGATTTTATATTTGCGGTATTCCTTTTTGTATGGTTTGCCGTCGATAAACACAATCATCGCGGAAACCGGGTTTGTCCCCTGTATGTTTGAGTTATCAAACGCTTCAATTCTGTGCGGCGTATAAATATTTAATGCCTCACCTAGTTTCTGCACAGCCCCGATTGAACGCTCCTCGTCGCGTTCGATTAAAGAGAATTTTTCTTTCAATGCGATTTTCGCATTTTTATGGGCAAGCATGAGCAGTTCTTTTTTCGGGCCTTTCTTCGGCTGGTGAACGTTTGTTTCCAGCAGCTGCTCGATCATGGATTGATCTACGCTGTCCGGAACTAAAATCTCCTTCGGAAGGAAGTGGTTGTTTTTTGAATAGAACTGCCCGATGAACGTGAGGAACTCTTCATCTGCTTCCTGATAAAGCGGGAACATGCTGACATCGCGTTCAATGAGCTTTCCTTGGCGGATGAAAAAGACCTGCACGCAC
>NZ_AVOF01000800.1:0-694 GCF_000465935.2 Pseudomonas sp. EGD-AK9 | reverse complement strand
AGGCTCGGCAGGGTCGACTCCAGGGCGCGCCAGGCGGCGTTGCGCCCGGCGGCGTCGCCGTCGAAGCAGAACAGCACGCTGGGCACGATGCGGAACAGGCGCTTGAGATGCTCTTCGCTGGTGGCGGTACCCAGGGTCGCCACGGCATTGCGTAGGCCCTGCTGGGCCAGGGCGATGACGTCCATATAGCCCTCGACCACCATGATCTCGTCGAGGTCGCGGTTGTGCTTGCGCGCCTCGAACAGGCCGTAGAGCTCCTGGCCCTTGTGGAACACCGGGGTTTCCGGCGAGTTGAGGTACTTGGGCTTGTCGTCGCCCAGCACCCGGCCGCCGAAGGCGATCACCCGGCCGCGGCTGTCGCGGATGGGGAACATGATGCGGTCGCGGAAGCGGTCGTAGCGCCGGCCGTTCTCGGCGTTCTCGATCAGCAGGCCGGCGTCGATCATCGCCTTCTGCTGCAGGACGTCGCCGCCCAGTTGCTTGAGCAGGTTGTCCCAGCCGGGCGGGGCGAAGCCGAGGCCGAAGTCACGGGCGATCTCGCCGGTCAGGCCGCGGCCCTTGAGGTAGTCCACCGCGTACTTGCGCTGCGGGTGGCTCTTCAGCGCCTGGCGGTAGTGCTCGGCGGCGGCCTCCAGCAGCGGGTAGAGCGGCGAGTCCACCGGCTGGCGCGGCGTGCGCCCGCGCCCGCCTTCCT
>NZ_AVOF01000799.1:0-694 GCF_000465935.2 Pseudomonas sp. EGD-AK9 | reverse complement strand
GTGTTTTTATCCATCTGGGCTGCAGTCATAGCGGCTGTCGTTTGTTTTTTACTGGCCATGAAGTTTATGTCGGGCAGTGTGTTGAAGGATATTGTAGATATCGAGTACATAAAGCCGCGCTTTGACGGTCCGGGACTGTTTGTTGATAATATTTATATGATGAATATCGGGCTTCCAGAGAAACAGGAACTGATTTTAAAGCATTGCATGGGCTTTATTTTGACGCCGAAAAACTTTAATTCAGCAGCGACGATAGCAAATTTAGGGCAGCGTCAGGCCATTTTATTTGATGTTTCCAATGTGCTCGGGGTTTATCGGGATTCAGGAGAGCCATCTTTGACACCAATTGCAAAACGGGATTTAAATGATGGGAGAGTGGCAGTATTTGTTCTCCCGCAAATTCACCATCCCGAAACGGCTGTTCAAATTATTAGCAATGTTCCAACCCTGGAAAATGCGATTAGAATGCCGACTGAATTTATCAAGAATCAGGATAAGGTGATAGGATGAGTGAATCTCTTACGAAAGTGATTTTGTCTGTAATCACGACAAATCCAAACCGGGTTGCAGGGGGAGCACCTGTCTTTTTTTGCAATGACCAAAAGGAGATGGAGCTTTTCGCTAAAAATCTTGAGGCGATCCTTGATGGAATAGCTCACAGAATCGGAGATGACATGTATTTGATCGTGAAACA
>NZ_AVOF01000798.1:0-694 GCF_000465935.2 Pseudomonas sp. EGD-AK9 | reverse complement strand
GCAGCAGGCCGAGCGGCAGCAGGACGCCGGCTGCGCCGGTGGAGTCGTTGAGCGTGCCCAGCACCGGGGCGCGCCCGGCCAGCGAGGCGATACCGGCCATCGCCAGGAGGATGCCGAAGGTGGCCAGCAGCGCGCCCAGCGCCGCACCGATGCGCAGGCGCCAGTGTTTCGGCTGGCGCGGGCGCAGGCGGCGGGCATCGAAATCGTCGGACAGCTTCATGCCGATTTCCTTTGGGGTGTCGGCGCTATGACCGGACATTAGCGCCGGGGTTCCGCCATGCTGGCGGCACTGTGACGGCGGTCAGATCAGCGCCTTGGCTTGCGGCACCAGGGTGGCGAAGTTGTCGGCCAGGGCGATCATCTCGATGCGGTGCACCTGCTCGGCGGCGATCACGCTGCCATCGGGGGCCGGCAGGTCGCGGGTGGCGCACGCGGCGTCGACCAGGGTACAGCGATAACCATAGTCCTTGGCGGCGCGCACCGTGGTGCTGACGCTGGAATGGGTCATGAAGCCGCAGACGATCAGGTCGAGATGGCCGAGGGCCTGCAGGCGGTCGTGCAGTTCGGTGCCGGCGAAGGCGTTGGGCAGGCGTTTCTCCACCACTATCTCGCCGGCCAGCGGGGCGGCCTCGGGCAGGTGGCGGCCACGCGGGCCGCTGGGGTCGAGCAGGCCGCCGGGAATGCCGAGGTGTTT
>NZ_AVOF01000797.1:0-696 GCF_000465935.2 Pseudomonas sp. EGD-AK9 | reverse complement strand
CATCATCGCTCATCCATGTCGACTCTTCATCATCATTGGCATACGTATCATGCGACTCTACCCATGTCACTAGCTTGTCCGCAGGCACATCAGATGCATAGTGGGAGATATTCGACACGCCCAGATTGCGATTCTTTAAAGCGGACCTTATGGAATGCCCATAGTTAGACGCTGTCACATTCATATAATTCGCATATGCAGCATCTCTGGAGGCACTATCCTGCAGGATTTCTCCGTATTGGAACTCTGCAGATGTATTTGTGATATTCGGCCAAAATTGACTGCCGTAACTGCCATCATCCGGAAGCTCTATATGTTTGGCGGCATCAAAGCGAAAACCGTCTGCCCCGTCATTCAATGCTCTTTCTAAGAACCGTTTCAGATAGGACTGTACTTGTGTATTTTGTGTATTCCAGTCATAGAGCCCGAGCAATGAATTCTGCGTGACATCCCATCGATCCGACCAGTTTTTAATTTGTGTGTTTCCATGTGTCCAGTTTGGAATACTCTTAATCTCATTGGAAATCGCGGCATAGTCACTGGTGGTATGATTGATGACAGCGTCAACAATGACCTTTATGCCATATTCTTCAGCGGCTGCACACATTTCTTTAAATTCTTGTTCAGTACCTAAGTAACGGTTGCCAATTTGGTACGATGTCGGCTGATACAGCCAGTACCAGTTCGACATGCTTT
>NZ_AVOF01000796.1:0-14718 GCF_000465935.2 Pseudomonas sp. EGD-AK9 | reverse complement strand
CGCCCTGCTCGGCGAGGCTGAGCGGTTGATGCACGTGTGGGACGTGCCGGCGATCTACTACCTGGCGATGATTACCCTGAGCAAATGCGAGCTGTGGCTGCGCCAGGGCCAGGTCGAGCTGGCGGCGGCCTGGCTGCCGCAACTGGGCGAGACCTACGGTGCCCAGGGGCGGGCGGTGGCGCCGGAGTTCCACCCGCAGCTGGCGCTGCATATCGATCTGCAGCAGGCCGCGCTGGAGCGCCTGCAGGGGCAGGCGGAGGCGGCCGAGCGGCGCCTGCGCGCACTGCAGCAGCGTGCCCACGGCCTGGGCGGGCAACTGGTTGGGCTGATGGCGCAGGCGCAACTGACCCAGTTGCTGCGCCAGAACGGGCGCGAGCGCGAGGCGCAGCAGCAGTTCGACGCCTGCCTGGAGGTGGCGCAGGGAGGCGCCTTGCTGCCCTTCGTCGAACTGCTCCAGCACCAGCCGCAGTGGCTGCGCGAGCGCCTGCTCGCACGGCCGGTTTGCCCGCTGCGCGAGGCCCTGCTTGGGCAGTTGCCGACGGGACAGGGCGAGGGCGAGGAGGCGCTGACGGAGGAGGGCGTGCTGACCGAGAAACTCAGCGCCCGCGAGCTGGCGGTGCTGCAGCTGATCGCCGGCGGCTGCTCCAATCAGGAGATCAGCGAGCGCCTGTTCATCTCCCTGCACACGGTCAAGACCCACGCCCGCCACATCAACAGCAAGCTCGGCGTCGAACGCCGCACCCAGGCGGTGGCGCGGGCCAAGGGCCTTGGCCTATTGCGCTGAACCCGGCAGCGACAGATCCAGCGTCGGCGCCTTGAGCACCGGCGTGGGCGGCTGCGCCAGCTTGGCTTGCACGTCCCGGTGGATCATCTGCAGCACCGGCAGCAGCTCGGCCATGTTGCTCTGCACCTGGGGGTAACGATGGTCGCTCGCCAGCTCGTCGATGCGTGTCAGCAACTGCGCCTGCACCTCGGCCGGCAGGTGGACGAACAGCTCCGGCAGTTGCTGGCTCAGCTCGGCGCTGTACAGCAGCAGCTCGTCGCGGCCGAAGGCCTGGGTCAGCTCCAGGTAGTCCAGTGCGCTGCCGGTGAGCATCGCCGCCGCCGCCTTGGTCTCCTGCAGGCCCTGCAGGCGCACCGGGTTGCTCTGTTCGCTCTGCGACAGGGTCATCCAGAACTCGGTGGTGAGGGTGAAGAGGATGGCCTGCTGGCGCAGCGAGTAGCTCATCAGGCCGAGGGCCTCGGCGGCGTAGGGCTGCTGCTTGGCGCGGAAATCGAAGTACAGGCGCATCAGCTCCTTGAGCTGGAACAGCACTTCGCGCGCCTCGTTCTGCCGCAGCTCCAGCGGCGCGTAGATATTCAGCTGCGGACGAAAGTTCTCCGCCGAGACCATGCGCTGGTAGATCGGCCCGGTGAATTCGCCGCTGCGCCGCGGCAGGGCATTGGCCTGGGTCTTGTCGATCTGCTCCAGGGCCGCGTGCAACTGCTGGTAGTCGCCGCTGCGCCAGGGCTGGTGGATGTCCGGGATGCGCTGGCCCAGGTAGAACAGCTCGGCGGCGCCGGCCGGCGCCTGGCAGACCAGCAAAAGGATGGCCAGCGGCCAGAGCAGGCGACGTGCTAGGGTGGGCGACACGATGAATATCCGCGGCTAGAGGCGGCTCCAGAGTACCCAGCTCGGAGACCGGCGTCACCCGCGCCTTGGTTGGGGAGAGGGCATGGACGAGCTGGCCGAGCACGGAGCCATCCGCGCGGTGTTCGAGGACCTGGGCGGCTACGGCGCGCTGACCTCGCAGCAGGCCGGCGCGGGGCCGCTGGTCGGTCACCTGCAGCGCACCAATATCCAGCTGGCGGCGATTCCCCTGTTCGCCCGCAAGGGCCTGGAGCAGGTCACGGTGAACGACCTGCTGGATGCCGCGCAGGTGTCGCGGCGCACCTTCTACAAGTACTTCACCAACAAGATGGAGGTGCTCGAGGGCATCTACCAGACCTCGGTGCTGCTCCTGCTGGCGCGCTTTCGCGAGATGCAGCAGGTGGCCGGCAGCCCGCAGGCCTGGTTGCGCGCCATGGTCGGGCGGTTTTTCGACTATCACCTGGCGGTCGGCCCGATCATCCGTCTGATGCAGGAGGAGGCGCTGCGCGCCGAGTCGCCGCTGGCCGCGCATCGCCAGCGTGCCCACCAGGAGATGCTGCGCCTGCTGGTGGAGCGCCTGGAGCCGGAGCTGGCGCCGCGCGATCCGCTGGTCTATCAGGCGCTGATCTGGGCGCTGGAGGCCGCCTCCCTCGACCTGCTCGGGCGCAGCGCCAGTCGCGCGGAGATCGAGCGGGCCAAGGCGGTGCTCGGCGACCTGCTGATCGCCTCGCTGTGCCCCGGCTCAACCTAGGTTGGGCGGTATCCGGCGCCGGCTCATGCTCTGATGACGGGTGCCCATAACAATATCGAGGTGCCCGCATGTCCGCCAACAGCCTGTCCCTGCAACCGCCCCTGGCCGTCGGTTTCGCCCGCCTGGGCTTCGGCGCCCTGCCGCTGGAGCGCCTCAAGGCCCGCTACGGCAGTGCCGAGAGCGGTTCGCGCTATATCGAGCTGGACGGTTTCAATATCCACTACCGCGACGAGGGTAGCCGCGACAAGCCGGCGCTGGTGCTGATCCACGGCGTGGTCGCCTCGCTGCACACCTGGGATGGCTGGGTGCAGGCCTTCGCCCCGCACTACCGGATCATCCGTTTCGACGTGCCGGGCTTCGGCCTCACCGGCCCGGCGCGCGACGGCGAGTATTCGGCCGAGCGCATGATTCGCGTGCTCGGCCTGTTGCTCGACTACCTGCAGGTGGAGCGGGCGGATATCGCCGGCAACTCCCTCGGTGGCTATATCGCCTGGAACTTCGCCCTGGCCCAGCCGCAGCGGGTGAGCAAGCTGGTGCTGGTCGACCCGGCCGGCTACCCCATGGCCAAGGTGCCGTGGATGATCGCCGCCGCCGCGCTGCCCGGCGCCACCCTGGCCATGCCGCTGTGGATGCCGCGTGCGCTGATCGCCCTGGGCATCAAGGAGGTCTACGGCGAGCCGGGGCGGATCAAGCCAGGGGTGGTCGACCGCTACTACGACCTGTCGCGCCGGCCCGGCAATCGCCGCGGCATGATGGATATCTTCCGCGTGCTGCTCAAGGTCAACAGAGAGGAGCTGCACGCCACGCCGCAGCGGGTGGCGCAGATCCAGGCGCCGACCCTGCTGCTGTGGGGCGAGCGCGACCGCTGGATCTCGCCCAAGCACGTGCCGCTGTGGCAGCGCGATTTGCCGGGCATCCAGGTCAAGACCTACCCGGGCGTCGGGCACATTCCCATGGAGGAGATTGCCGAGCAGAGCGCGGCCGATGCGATGAGGTTTCTGCTGGGTTGATGCGTCCCGCCACGGTCGGGACGCTCCTGCGAGAGCGGCGGGCGGCCCGACCTGCTTCGACAGGTCGGGTGCGGCCTTCTACCCTGTGCTTTGTCCTCAACAGCAAGGAGTGGCCCATGACCATAGCACTGAGCGTCCAAGGGCTTTGGGATAACTGGCAGCGATCCCAGAGGGACAACAACATCCACGAGCCAGCGGTTCAGCATTATGTGAACATGCTGATTCTCAACCAGCCTCTACCTGCTATCGCGATTGAGAAACTTGTGGACGAGGGCGGGATGATCCGGATTCGTACCGCGGACGGACGGCATCGCCTCACTGCCGCGCATCGACAGAATCAAGCGACGATCGACGTTCTGGATACCGAGATCGCACGATCGGCGAGAGAGATATTCAATCTTTAGCGCTGCGGCGGCGGGCGACGAGCCCCACCTGGGACTTTCCCCGAGCGATCCAGGGGCTCATGAAACCTCAGGAGCAGCGGCGTTCGGAGCGGAAATCATGGGGGAGGGCGCTCCTTTTCCGCCGGAGAAAAGGAGCGGGTGGTGTCAGGCCGCGCTGGCCTGGGGCTGCGGCGCGCCGTCGAACTCCTCGCGGGTGGCGTGCAGCAGCGCGAGGTTGTCGTGCTCCCAGGGGTGGAAGCCGTCCTTGAAGAAGTCCAGGTAGGTGCCGATCAGCGGGCGGAACACGCCGTCCTTGCCCCACATCCAGCGCAGGCCGTCGCGCCACACGCGCCAGTTCCACAGCAGGCCGTCGACCTTGAGCATATGCGCCAGGCCGCGGGTGGTGTCGAGGACGAAGAAGAAGGTGCCCATCACCATCGCCCGGCGCAGCAGCTTGCGGCTGCCGCACACCTGGTTGTAGACGTCGAAGGCCACCGCCTTGTGCTCGGTCTCTTCCAGCGCATGCCAGCGCCACAGGCGCACCAGGGTCGGATGGGCGCCGGCCATGTGCGCCGGGTTCTTCAGCAGGCCGTCGGCCATGATCGCGGTGATGTGCTCCAGCGCCGCGGTGGCGGCCAGCTGACGCTCTCGCGAGAACTTCTTCTGGGTATAGCGGATGCGCGCGCGGGCGCGCTTCTCGATGCGCTCGATGTCGTAACCCAGGTCGCGCAGGCGCTGGCTGTATTCCAGGTGCTCGCGACTGTGATGGCCCTCCTGGCCGATGAAGCCGCGGATCTGCTCCTTCAGCAGCGGGTCGTCGATGCGGTCGCGGAACTGGCGCACCGAGTCGATGAAGAAGCGTTCGCCGTCGGGAAACAGCACCGACATGGCATCGAACAGGTGGGTCTTGAAGGCGTCGCCGCCGTTCCAGTGGCGCGGCAGCGGGTTGGGCAGGTCGAAGTCCATGTGTCGGGGGCGGATCTGCAAACCTTCCGGGGTGGTGCTGGCCATAAGGGCTCCCTTGCGCTGATGAAGTGCGACCGACTATGGCGTCAGCGGGCTTACCGGCACAGGTTCGCAACAGCCAATGTTGCAGTCATATCCGGCCATCGACGCTTGGCCAGCGGAAAGTTGGGGAGCGGCGCGCGCGCTACGGCATCAATAAAAAACCGCCCCTAAGGGCGGTTTCTTGTGCGCGGGCCGATCAGGCGCCGGCGTCGAGTTGCAGTCGCTGGTTCGACTGCGCCTGCACTTCACGGTAGCGCTCGGCGTCCTTGGCCAGGACGTCGGCCATGGCCGGGAAGATCTGGTCCAGCTTGCTGCGCCAGTCCGCGGACTGGGCCTGCTCGGGGAAGCAACGACGGATCAGGTCGAGCATGATCGACACGGTCACCGAGGCGCCCGGCGAGGCGCCGAGCAGGGCGGCGATGGAGCCGTCGGCCGCGGCCACCAGCTCGGTGCCGAACTGCAGGATGCCGCCGTTCTTGCTGTCCTTCTTGATGATCTGCACGCGCTGACCGGCCACTTCCAGGCGCCAGTCCTCGGCCTTGGCCTCGGGGTAGAAGCCGCGCAGGGTCTTCAGGCGCTGCTCTTCGGACTGCATCACTTCCTTGATCAGGTAGCGGGTCAGGTCCATGTTGTCGCGCGCCACCGCCAGCATCGGGCCGATGTTGTTGGGGCGTACCGACAGCGGCAGGTCGAGGAACGAGCCGTGGCGCAGGAACTTGGTGGAGAAGCCGGCGTAAGGGCCGAACAGCAGGGATTTCTTGCCGTCCACCACGCGGGTGTCGAGGTGCGGCACCGACATCGGCGGCGAGCCGACTTCGGCCTGGCTGTAGACCTTGGCCTGGTGCTTGGCCACCACCTCGGGGTTGTCGCAGCGCAGCCACTGGCCGCTCACCGGGAAGCCGCCGAAGCCCTTGCCTTCGGGGATGCCGGACAGCTGCAACAGCGGCAGGGCGCCGCCGCCGGCGCCGAGGAAGACGAACTTGGCCTGGATCTGCCGAGTGGCGCCGGTCTGGGTGTCCTTGACGCTGACGCGCCAGCCGTCGTCTTCGCGCTTGAGGTCGGTGACCTTCTGGTTGCAGGTGACCTTGGCGTCCGCCTGGCTGGCCAGGTAGTCGAGCATCTGCTGGGTGACCGCACCGAAGTTGACGTCGGTGCCGGCCTGCACGCGGGTCATGGCCAGCGGCTCGCCGGGGTCGCGGCCGGGGATCAGCAGCGGCGCCCAGTCGGCGATGGTGGCGCGATCCTCGGTGTACTCCATGGCGCTGAAGGCATGGTGCTGGCGCAGGGCCTCGAAGCGCTTCTTGAGGAAGGCGATGCCGTCCTGGCCACGCACGAAGCTCATGTGCGGCACCGGGTTGATGAAGGATTTCGGCGAGTTGATCGCGCCCTTGTCGATCAGGTAGGCCCAGAACTGCTTGGACTCCTCGAACTGGGCATTGATGCTCACCGACTTCTTGATGTCGATGCTGCCGTCGGCGCCTTCCGGGGTGTAGTTCAGCTCGCACAGCGCGGCGTGGCCGGTGCCGGCGTTGTTCCAGGGGTTGGAGCTTTCCACCGCGCCGGACTCGCGCAGTTCCACCACTTCCAGCGTGATGCCGGGATCGAGTTCCTTGAGCAGCACGCCCAGGGTCGCGCTCATGATGCCGGCGCCGACCAGCACCACATCTACGCTTTGGTAATCGTTATGCGCCATTAACCTCACTCCAAGAAATACTGCACCAGATTGACGGCCTGTCGGCCTGCTAGGGCGATGCCGGTGGACTCAGACGCAGTGCCTGGTCGCGCGGCCGGGAGGGTTAAGGCTGGGATTTGCGGACGCAAAATTGTTCATTTATTCGCCACACTCTTGTGAAGTTGTAAAAACCGTTTTTTCACGCTCTTTTGGAGCGGTGAACCTCAAAAGCTCGTCTGCCTCGGCGCGCTTCTACCCCGCGCAGGTCATGCATTGCATGGCTGCAATCGGCTCTGCGTATGGGCTTAAAGCGGCTGGCCGGAAACGGCAGCGCGAAGTGGGCGACTCTCTGGGGCGGGAGCGATGACCTAGCATCGGCGAGGTGGTGCGGCCCGATCAGGAGACGTCCTTATAATCGGGGCGCGATTATAGCGGTGAATGAGGCGAAATTGATCGCCCTGCGTGACTTTTCTTCTTCCGTCGGTCAGGCCGCCAACGGCCGGGCGTCTGCTGCATGCGTGACGACCGGTGTGACGCGCACGCCGGCGGGCAGCGGCGCCCCCAGCCAGCAGGGGCGCGACTCGCTCACCTCGACCCAGCCGGCCTGCTGCGGATGCGCCTGCGCCTGACGCAGCGCGCGGCAATGCCCCTGGGCGTCGAGCCAGGCGAAATGACGCAGCGGGCGGCGGGGGCTGAACAGGCGGCGCAGCAGCGACATGGCGAAAACTCCGGCGGATGGGCTGGCGTCCTTTATGCCGTACGGCGGTGACAGGCTGATGACAGGAACCGCAGGCCGGGGCTGGCAGTCCGATACTGCGAGTGCTGTCGGCGCCAGTCGCCGCTGGGTATACTGCCGGCCACTTTTTCAACCCCTCTTGGAGAGATGAGCATGTTGCACCGCGCGTTGTTCGCCTTGCTTGCCGCCGCCAGCCTGACCCTGGCCGGTTGCGCCCACAGCCCTCAGCAACTCAGCCCGCAACCCAAGCTCACCAGCGCGCTGACCGCGGTCGGTCAGGGCCAGCCGGTGGTGGTTCGGGTGGTCGACGGGCGTCCGTCGCCGAACCTCGGCACCCGCGGCGGCCTGTATCCGGAAACCAGCGCCATCAGCGTCAGCAGCGAAGCCATCCTGCCCAAGCTGCAGGCCGAGGCCGAGGCCGCGGTACGCCTGCTCGGCTTCACCCCGTCGAGCAACGCCTACAACGCGCCGCAGCTGACCCTGACCCTGGCCGAGCTGAAGTACCAGTCGCCCAAGGAAGGCCTGTACGTCACCGAGGCCGACATCACCGCCTCCATCCGCGCCGACGTGCAGGGCGCCAGCCGCCGCTACAGCGGCCGTTACGGCGCCTCGCTGAACCAGCGCTTCGGCATGGCGCCGAACCAGCAGACCAACACCAAGCTGGTCAGCGACGTGCTCAGCGATGCCCTGACCCGTGCCTTCAAGGATCCGACCATCGGTCAGGTGCTGCTGCAGTAACGCAGAGCCCCGACACGAAAACGCCCCGCATTGCGGGGCGTTTTCATTTCTGCGGGCGCTTCAGGCAGCCTGCTCGTAGAGCTCCGGCAGGCTCATGCCGGTGCGGTTGTCGATGTCTGGCAGGTCGTAGTGTTCGTGACCGCCCAGGGCGCAGTAGACCAGCCAGTGGTGGTCCTGCACGTTGAAGGAAAGTTCGTCGACCACTGCGTCCACTTCATCCAGCGAGTCGATCAGGTAGTCGCGATCCAGCGGTTGTGGGTTGAGCATGGCAGGTCCTCCGCGGACATTAAGGGTAAGGCTCCACTGCAGGTCGTGACTGCGTGGTCAGGATGAGAGATACAAACCCTAGGCCAGGGACATGACAGTTTTCAGACGATTTCGGGATAGCCGCCGCGTTCGTCGGAAACGAACCTTATAAAACGTGGATTTCAGTACACTGCGCGACGACTTTCGACGGCCGGAACGGGCGCTGCTGCACCTCATTTTCGGCGTGAATCCCCATTCTGGTGCGGCGGCGGTGTCGCTGCACCGAGCTGATCCCGAGGTGTTGCATGTCGCTGCAGATGTTGTGGTCGCTGTTCCTCGCCCATCCGGCCGTGGCGATGAATGCGCTGGCATTGTTTTTCGGCCTGGCCGGCGCCTGGCTGTGCCTGATGACCCGCCTGCGCGAGCAGCGCGGCCAGGCCCGCATGCTGGCGCAGGGCGAACTGGAAAGCCTGAGCGCCGAGGCCGAGGCGTGCGACGAGCGCACCCTGCGCATCAATCGCTTCTTCTACCGCTTCGGCGGCGCCTGCCTGGCAGCGGCGCTGCTGCTGTCCTGGTTCAGCACGCGGCTGTAATGGGCGACAGATACGAAAACGGCAGCCCTCGGGCTGCCGTTTTCCTTTGTGGCGGGGTCTTTCAGAGCGGCAGGCCGGCCTTGATCCGGTACTGGTTGCGCACCGGGTTGGCGTATTGCAGCACCAGGTAGGCTTGCTCCTCGGCGCTGCAGGCGGCCAGGCGCCTGTTCCACTCAGCCTCGGCCTTGGCCAGTTCGTCGGCGGCGAACAGCTCGCGGGCGGCGGGCACCGCCAGCTCCGGGTCGCGCTGCGCCCACATGGCATAGGCCAGGTAGTGCACCGGGAACAGGCGGTACTGGCCGAGAATCTGCCGGTCCAGTTCCTGGGCCAGCTGCTTGGTGTCGTCCAGACCTGCGACCGGGGCGCCGAAGTGCAGGTGGACGCGACCCTTGTAGCCGGTGATGCCGAGGGCGATGCTGGCGTCGTCCTCGCCGGGTGCCTTGGTGTAGCTGCCGGTGGCGGCACGCACGCTCAGCTCGCGGGCCTTGGCCAGGTCGCAGGGGTCGTACTCGTAGCTGATCGACACCGGGATCAGGTTGAGCGAGTCGATCACCGCGGCGAACGGCTCGTCCTTGCGGCTCATGTGGAACATCTTGAGGATCGCCGAATCGGTGCGGTCGTCGCCGTCCTTGGCGCGGCCTTCGGCCTGGGCGATCCAGATCGACTCGCCGTCCTCGCGGATCGAGTGGTTGATATAGGCCGAGAGCAGCTGGTAGGCCGCCAGCTTCTCGCGCCGGCCGCTGATCGAGCGGTGCACGATGAAGCTCTTGTTCAGGCGCATCAGGTCGCCGACGAAGGGCTTCTGCAGCAGGTTGTCGCCGATGGCGATGCGCGGCGTCTGCAGGCCGGCGTGGTACACCGCGTAGTTGACGAATGCCGGGTCCATGACGATGTCGCGGTGGTTGGCCAGGTACAGGTAGGCCTTGCCCGGTTGCAGGTGCTCGAGGCCGGAGTAGGTGATGCCGTCGCTGGCGCGCTCGATGCTGCGGTCGACGTAGGGCTCGATCTTCTCCTGCAGCTTGGCCACCGAGTCGATGCCGGCGAACTCGCTGCGCAGGCGCGCGGCGATCAGCGGCTTGAGCAACCAGCCGAGCGGCCCGGCCAGGCGCGGGAAGCGAAAGCGGGTGAGGGTGCCGAGAAAGGCCGGGTCGGCGAGCAGGCGCGCCAGTACGGGGCGTACTTCTGCGTCGGCATAGGGTCGGATGGCATCGAATGCGCCCATCATGCTCTCTTGTTGTAGAACGGCTATGGTTGAAATGAGGTGCTGAACGAAAACGCCTGGCGAACAGGCCAGCAATAGACCGGCGATTATACCGCCAAGTCACAAGGAGGCCGCGATGCTGGAAACCGAGGCCTATTTCTGCCCCTACTGCGGCGAGCCGGCCGAAGCCGTGCTCGATCTGTCGGCGGGTGATCAGTCCTATATCGAGGATTGCCCGGTGTGCTGCCGACCGATCCTGTTCGAGCTGCGCACCGACGGCGTCGACTGGCAACTGGAGGTTCGCGGGGAGAACGACTGATGCAACGAATCTACGAGCCGGAGAATCTGCTGGAGGGCGAGATGCTGCTGGGCATGCTGGCCAGCGAGGGTATCGAGGCGCATCTGCTCGGCCAGCACCTGGTCGGTGCGGTGGGCGAGTTGCCGGTCTGCGGGCTGCTCGCGCTGCTGGTAGCCGACCATGACGCCGAGCGGGCACGCGCGCTGATCGGGGCGTACAATGCCGCGCAACCCCTGCCCGGCGACGAGCCGGAATCCTTCCAGGGCGTGCTGCTGTGCTGACGCGCCCCTGCCTACCTGTCGAGTTGCCGCATGTGTGGACGCTACGCCCTGTTTCGCTGGTCGCCGGCCCTGGCGGCCTTGCCCGGTTTTCCCGCCGATCAGCAGCCGCACTGGAATATCGCGCCGCACGGCCAGGTACTGCTGTTGCGTGCCGGCGCCGCCGGGACTGAAGCCGCCGCGGCGCGCTGGGGCTTGACCCCGGCCTGGCTCAAGGACCTGTCGAAGACCCCCGCGCATGCCCGCGCCGAGACCCTGGCCGAGCAACCGATGTTCCGCGAACCCCTGCGCCTGCGCCGCGGCCTGCTGCCGGCCAACGGTTTCTACGAATGGCGCGGCGCAGCGCGCAAGCGCCCGTACTGGATGACCAACGCCGATTCGCTGCTGTATTTCGCCGCGCTGTGGGAGGTCTATCCGGTCGGCGGGCATGAGTACCTGAGCGTGGCGCTGATCACCCAGGCAGCCGCCTCGCAGCGCCGCCCGCTGATTCTCGACGAGCAGGAGCGGGCCCTGTGGCTGAGCGGCGAGACCGGGCTGGAGCAACTGCAGGCGCTGCTGGCCAGGCCCCAAGGCGGTCTGCGCGAGCGCGCCCTGGCCACCCTGGTCAACGACCCCAAGCTGGATGCGCCGGAGTGCCTGACCCCGGCCTGAGCTCGCCAGGCCCCTAGGGTGCGTCGTGTTTCTCCGCCGCCTGCCAGAGCACCTCGGCGATGCCCTGGCGCTTGCCGATCAGGCGCGCGGCGACGAACAGCAGGTCGGAGAGGCGGTTGACGTAGGCCAGACCCTCGGCGCGCAGCGGTTCCACCGCGTTGAGGTGCTGGCAGCGGCGTTCGGCGCCGCGGGCGACGCTGCGGCAGAGATGGGCCTGGGCCACCAGGCGCGAGCCGCCGGGCAGGATGAAGTTCTCCAGCGGGCCGACCTCCTCGTTCCAGCAGTCGATGGCCGCCTCCAGGCGCTGCACTTCGCTGGCCTGCAGGGCCTGGTAGTCGGGCATCGCCAGTTCGCCGCCGAGGTCGAACAGGCGGTGCTGACAGGGCGCCAGCACCGCGGCGATTTCCTGCAAGCCCGGCCACCTGGCCTCGCCTTCGGCCAGCTCGGCGAGCAGCAGGCCGAGCTGGCTGTTGAGCGTGTCCAGCTCGCCCATGGCTTCGATGCGCGGGTGGTCCTTGGTCACCCGGCGGCCATCGGCCAGGCCGGTCTCGCCCTTGTCGCCGGTGCGGGTGTAGATCTTGGAAAGGCGGTAGCCCATGTTCAGAGTCCTGTGCTGTCGGGAGCGGGGGCCAGCGGCAGGCGCAGGGTGAAGCAGGTGCCCTGGCCGGGCTTGGATTGCACTTCCATCTGCCCCTTGTGGTTGTTGGTGACGATGAAATAGGACACCGCCAGGCCCAGGCCGGTGCCCTGGCCGACTTCCTTGGTGGTGAAGAACGGCTCGAAGATGCGCTTGCGCACGGCCTCGCTCATGCCGGTGCCGTTGTCCTCGACCTGCAGTTCGGCCCAGTTGCCGACCTGGCGCGTACGCAGGGTGATGCGCCCGGGTTCGTCGGGCGCGCTGCGCTGGTGGATGGCCTGGGCGGCGTTCTTCAGCAGGTTGAGCAGCACCTGCTCCAGCTCGTTGGCGGTGGCGGCCACCGCGCCCAACTGCGGGTCGAAGTCGCGGACGATGTGCAGCGCCTTGAAGTCGAAGCTGTCGGTGAGGTCGAAGTCGTTGCCGGCGATCTCCAGCGCCTGGTCGATCAGTGCCGGCAGCTGGCAGGGCGCCAGTTGCCGGTCGCTGCGCCGGCTGAAGCTGAGCATATGGCTGACGATCTTCGCGGCGCGCTGGCCGGCCTGCTGGATGCCGTCGAGCAGGCGCGGCACCTCGCGGGCCTCGAGGTAGCGGTCGATGCTTTCCAGGCAGACGCCGACCTGCTCGGCCTGTTCGCGGTTCTTTTCCAGTTCCGGCGACAGACGCCGGCGGATGTTTTGCACGTTGTGCAGGATGGCGCCGAGCGGGTTGTTGATCTCGTGTGCCATGCCGGCGGCCAGGCCGCCGACCGAGAGCATCTTCTCCGACTGCACCATCATTTCCTCCAGCGCCAGGCGCTGGGTGATGTCGTCGATGCGGATCACCGCGCCGCGCCCGGCACCACCCATCAGTGGGTAGAAGGTCAGGGCATAGTGGCGCGGCTCCTCGTCCTTGTGCCAGGTGACCCGCTCGATCTTCTCCACCCGGTGCTGCTCGGCGGTGCGCTTGAGCTGTGGCAGGAAGGGCTTGAGCGGCGGGAAGGCGAGGAACACCGGCTGGTTCAGCGCCTCGTCCAGGCGCGTGCCGGAAAGCGCGCTGGCCTCCTGGTTCCATTGGGTGACGTAGAGCTGCTCGTCGAGGGCGATCAGCGCCGAGGGCATGGAGTCGATGATGCTGTTGAGGTAGTTCTGGAAACCGGTGAGCTTTTTCTCGATCTTGCTGCGCACCTGCACCTCCAGCTCCAGCTTGCGGTTGGAGTGGCGGGTTTCCTCGGCCAGGCTCTGCGCCTGGTCGAAGGCGGCCTGGGCGTCATCGCGGGCGCGGCTGAGCTGCTGCTCGCGCGCCTCCATGCGCATCAGCATGGTGTTGAAGGCGTCGGCCAGGCTGCCGATCTCGTCCTGGTTGCCGCGGGCGGCGCGCAGGGCGTAGTTCTCCTCGCGGGTGACCTGGCGCGACAGCTCCTCCAGCTTGCGGATCGGCCTGGTCACCAGGCGCCTGATCTGCCGCGCCACCAGCAGCCAGAGCAGCACGCTGAGCGCCAGGATCGCCAGGCTGGCGGTCAGGGTGCCGGTGTAGAAGGCGCCGGGCAGTTCGCTGGAGGCCACCAGCAGCAGGGCGCCGGGGCGGCCGCTGGGGTGCGGCAGCTCGACCAGGTGGTTGGCGCGAAAGGCGGTCTCGCGCCAGTGCGGCAGCTGGCTGAGCTGCAACGGCACCTGCAGTTTCTCGCCGCGCTGCAGCTGCGCCAGGCTGACCCCGTTGCTGTCGTAGATCACCGCCGCGCGCAGCGGCGCGTAGTCGTCCAGGCGCTTGAGCAGGGCTTCGGCGGAGGCCGGCGAGTGCAGCGCCTCCTTGCTCAGCGCCGGACTGGCGATCAGCCGGCCGAGGGTGTGCAGGGCCTGCGGCGCCATGCTCTCCTGGGTGATCCAGTAGGCGGCGCTGATAAAGGCCAGGTTGGCGATCAACAGCACCGCGGCGAGCAGCACCAGCAGCGCGGCGAGCAGCTTGCGGCCGACCGGCAGGTTGTCGAGGTGCTGACGCAGTCGCATGTGGCTATCGCTGTGACGGGCGGGAAGGGCAGGTTAGCGCGGCCGGGCGGCCATTGCCATGGCGGGATCGGGCGGCTGCGCACAGGTCGTGGGGTGGACATGCCGCAGCCCGGCTTGTCCACGGGGGGGGGCGCTGGTGGACAGGGCCGTCAGTCCAGCGGCAGGCCGCGTGCACCGAGGTGCGCCAGCAGGCGCTGCTGCAGGTGCTGCAGGTGCGGCAGCTGCAGGTCATGGCGGCGGGCGGTGGCGCAGGCATGGCCGAGCAGGTAGGCGATCTCGGTGCGGCGGCCCTGGGCCACGTCCTGGTGCATGGAGGAGTAGTTGGCCGCGGTGGCTTCTATCACCCGCTGCACTTCCTCGTGCAGCTGCTCGGCCGCCGCCGGCTGGCCGCAGCGCTGCAGCAGCTCGCTCAGCTCGGCGCAGAGCGTGGCGACCTCGGCCGGGTGTTCGCGCAGGCCGCCGTTGCGGCAGTCATGGAGCACGGTCAGCGGGTTGATCGCGCAGTTCAGCGCCAGCTTGCGCCACAGCCGGGCGAGGATGTCCGGGCTCCACTGATGGGGAATGCCGGCGCGTTCGAGCTCGTCGAGCCAGGGCGGCGGCAGCGGGTCGGCCGGATCGCCCAGCCAGGTGTGGCCGTTGCCGGCGAACACCACCTGGAAGTCGGCCTGGCGAAACGCGCCCTCGGTGCTGGAGGCGAACAGGCAGCGCTGCTGCGGCAGGCGCTGGGCCACCGCGTCCTGGCTGCCCAGGCCGTTCTGCAGCAGCAGCAACTCGCCATCGGCGGCCAGGCGCGGCGCCAGTTCGGCGGCTGCGGCCTCGGCATCGTAGGCCTTGCAGCCCAGCAGCAGGCGGTGGATCGGCGCATCGGCCTGCGGCAGTTCGGCGGGGATGGCGTAGCGGCGGG